>JABFWM010000154.1 GCA_013362195.1 Acidobacteriota bacterium | reverse complement strand
AGCGGTCTCGTCACGCCTGCGCTCGTCGACGACGTGCGGAAGGTCTTCCGGCGCTTCCGGCGGAAGGCGCAAGCTCCGTCACGACGCGGACGAGCGAACGTGAATAGTTCCGGTAGTCTCCGCCTTCAGGCGGAAGGCGTCATCCTCGTCGATTCGCGGTATCAGCTCCTGCGCTATCGCGGCATGAGCGCGTGCACGCCAAACGAGTCGGAGGTCGAGCACGCGCTCGGCGTCCGGATCGGCGAGAACACCCGTACGCTCGAGCGGTCCGGACGCGAGGTGCTGCGGCGCACGCGTGCCGATGCGGTGCTCGTCACGCGCGGCAGCCGCGGCATGGCGCTGTTCGAGCCCGATGCGGCCACCGATCACATTCCCATCTTCGGCTCGGACCAGATTGCCGACGTCACGGGCGCGGGCGACACCGTGATCGCGACGATGACGCTGGCCCTCGCGGCGGGCGCCAGTGTCGGCGATGCCGCGCGGCTGGCGAACGTCGCCGGCGGCCTGGTCGTGATGAAGCGCGGCACCGCGACCGTGAGCGCGGCCGAACTGCGGCAGGCGCTGGCGGGCGCGGCGGAGTAGCCGCGTGGGACGCGTGCTCACGCGAGCGGCGCTGCTCGAGGCCGTGGCCGCCGTTCGAGGGGCCGGACGGAGCGTCGCGTTCGCGAACGGCGTCTTCGATCTGCTCCACGTCGGCCACGTGCGATATCTGCAGGCGGCCGCAGCGGAAGCGGATCGCCTGGTCGTCGCGGTCAACGACGACGCGTCCGTTGCGTCGCTGAAGGGACCGGGCCAGCCGGTTCTTGCGGCGGCGGATCGCGCGGAGATCGTCGCGGCGGTGCGCGGCGTCGACTACGTTACGATCTTTCCCGAGCGCACCGTCACGCCGCTGTTGCTCGCGTTGAAGCCCGACGTGCACTGCAAAGGTACCGATTACACGGTCGAGACGGTCCCGGAGCGCGACACCGTGGCCGCGTACGGCGGCCGCATCGCCATCGTCGGCGATCCGAAGGATCACTCGACTCGCGATTTGCTGGCGCGAATCCGCGAGCGCGGCCGGGCACAGGGGACCCCGCCGTCCGGACCGCGACCATGAACGTCCTCATCGTCCGCCTCGGTGCGCTCGGCGACATCGTTCATGCCGTTCCGGCCGTCGCTGCCATCCGCGACGCCTACCCCGACGCGCGGATCGACTGGCTCGTCGAACAGCGTCACCGGTCGATGGTCGATCACGTCACCGTCATCGATCGAACGATCGTGCTCGAGCGGGCATCGCTCGGCGGATGGGTGGCGGTGATGCGCACGCTGCGTGCGGCCGCGTACGACGTTGCCGTTGATTTTCAGGGACTGCTGAAGTCGGCGGTGCTGGCGCGCGCGTCGGGCGCCGCACGCGTCGTTGGCTTCTCGATCTGGCACCTGCGCGAGAAGAGCGCGCGTCCGTTCTATTCGTCGGCCGCGCCCGGCGAAGGCCGGCACGTGATCCACAAGAATCTCGCGCTGCTCCGCGCGCTCGGCATTCAGGGCGGCGAGATTCGATTTCCACTGGCGCCGGTGATCTCGCCGGCGCTGGCCGAGCTGACGCGTCGCCTCGACGGACGGCCCTTCGCGCTGGTCAACCCGGGCGCGGCGTGGCCGAACAAGCGATGGCCCGCGCAGTGTTTCGGCGAGCTCTGCGCGTTTCTCCGCGAAGCCGCCGGGCTCGTCCCGGTCGTCGCGTGGGGCCCTGGAGAGGAGACGGTCGCCGACGCGGTAATCGCCTCGTCAGCGAACACCGCGGTGCTCGCGCCGCGCACGACCGTTCCGGATCTCGTCGCGATGTGCCGCGCCGCGACGGTGGTCGTCTCGGGCGACACCGGGCCGCTGCACATCGCCACGGCTGTCGGCGCGCCCACCGTCAGCCTGTTCGGTCCGACGGATCCGGCGAGGAACGGCCCGTGGACCGATGCGGACATCAGCGTGTCGCGATTCGATGGGTGTGAGTGCCATTACGAGCGCAGGTGCCACACGTCGAGGTGGTGCCTCGGGGATCTCACCGTCGCCGAGGTCAGCGCCGCCGTGCAGCAGCGTCTCGCTGGGGGAATCCGTGGCTGACGTCGCGCGCTGGGTCGCGCGGCGGCGGGTCGCGCTCGGCTTCGCGTGCGGCGCCGCGGCGCTGTGGCTCGCCGAACCGACGCGCGGCTCGATGATCGCCGGCGGCGTCGTCGCATTGACGGGCGAGGCGCTGCGCATCTGGGCGGCCGGACACCTCGAGAAAGGGCGCGAGGTCACGACGACGGGTCCCTATCGATTCACGCGCCATCCTCTCTATATGGGGTCGACGATCATGGGCGTCGGGCTGGTCGTGGCCGCGAGGTCGGCGGTCGTGGCCGTGCTCGTGATCGCCTATCTCGGCGTGACGCTGGCGGCGGCGATCAGGACCGAAGAGGCGCACCTGACCGAGAAATTCGGGGCGGCGTATCCGCACTATCGCGACGGCCGCGCGCGCGGCGACGCGCGTCGGTTCAGCGCGGCGCGCGCGGTGCGGAATCGCGAGTATCGCGCGCTCGCCGGGCTGCTGGTGGCGTTCGCATTGCTGGCCTTGCGGCTGCGGTGATATACTCAGGGTTTCGGGCCGCTGGTGGCAGCCGCGCCGAGGGCGGTTAGCTCAGTGGTAGAGCACCGGCTTTACACGCCGGCTGTCACAGGTTCGAATCCTGTACCGCCCACGCCTTCACTCGCCTGCGGGCGAGCTTCGGCGCCAGATACGACTGCGGGGTCGTAGTTCAGTTGGTTAGAACGCCGGCCTGTCACGCCGGAGGTCGCGAGTTCGAGTCTCGTCGGCCCCGCCATTCCTTTAAGTCAGCCACTTACATTGATCAGGTGGTCGTTCGACCTCCGGCCCGAAAGGCCGGACCGTCGTCGGGTGGAAGATCCACCGTTGTAAAACATCAGAAATTCGCAGCGTCTTTGACGTGCTCGCTAGGAAGTGTGAGCAAGCAGTACTGCGCCGCCATAGCGGAAGCTTGCCACCACGCCTGCCGCATGCGATGCCGATCATGAGCCCCTGGTCGTGTCCTGCGCAAATATGATAGGTTACATGTAACCAATTGAGCCACTCCCATGCCCGAAGGCAGGCCGACGACGTCCCGTGACAAGGTTCGCACCCATCGCGAGCGCCTGCGACGTCGCGGATTGCGACCGATTCAGATTTGGGTGCCTGACGTGCGCTCACGGAAGTTCGCTCGCGAAGCGCGTCGGCAAGCGGTGCTCGTTGCTAACGCGGCACGGGAACATGAGGACCAAGCGTTTGTGGATGCAATTTCGGAGTGGCCTCCTCAGTGAAACGCGGGGAGGTCTGGACCGTTGCCGGCGGTCCGGACTATGCCGGCAAGCCGCGGCCCGCGGTCATCGTGCAAGACGACGCCTTCAACGCCACGGCATCGATCACCATTATTCCTTTCACATCGCACATCGTTGACGCTCCGCTCCTGCGTCTTCCCGTCGAGGCCTCAGACCGGAACGGGTTGCGAGCTGCGAGCCAGCTCATGATCGACAAAATCAGGACGGTGTCGAAGACCACGTTGCAGCGGCGCGTCGGGCGTCTCTCGGACGAAGACATCATTCGTGTCAATCGGGTCATGCTCGTCTTCCTTGGCCTCGCTGGATAGCAGCGAAGTGAACGCGGCCAAGACAGGCGATAGGATCACCGCATGGGTGAAACCCGAGTCGACCTCCACCACCTTCTCGAAGATCTGCGAGACGCGTACACCGGCCCGCTCGAGGAGACGATTCTCACTGAAGTCGTTGCGAACGCGCTCGACTCGGGTGCGACGCGCATTCGCCTGTCCACCAACGCAGCCGATGCGACGCTGACGATCGTGGACGACGGGCGCGGGATGCAACGAAGAGAGTTGGCCCGATATCACGACATCGCGGCGAGCACGAAGCGGCGCGGTGAAGGCATTGGATTCGCCGGCGTTGGGATCAAACTCGGGCTCCTCGTCTCTCGCGAGGTAATCACGGAGACGAGACGCGGTGCGACCCATGTCGCGAGCCGCTGGTACATGGCGTCGCGGCATCGAGCGCCCTGGAAGTGGACGCCGCCGCCCGGCCTGACGACCACTCGCGGAACGGCAGTGCGACTCACAGTGACGAACCAGTTGTCGGCCCTGCTCGATCCGGGGTACCTGGAGGAGACCATCCGGCGCCATTTCGAGCCCCTGCTCGATCCCTCATTCAACGAGCTGCTGCGACGCCACTACCCGAACGGCATTGCGTTCGAGGTCGACGCACGCGAACTGACACAGTCGAGCAGTCCCGGTTCGGAACGCGTCTCGATCGCGATCAGGCTCGGTCGACGCCGGACGCCGTCGGTCGTTGGATTCATCGAACGGCGACAGCACGATCTGGATCAACGAGGCTCATCCAGCCTACACGCGCGCCGTCGCGTCCCGATCGATGGGATATCACACCGCGCTGGCGGTGGCGCTCGCGTTGGCGCCATTGGCTGGCGAAGCGCGTGACGAGCACGCGTTCCTAACGCAGTTTCTCGGACATTGGGGCGCGGTACCGGCGGTGAATCCGACCAGAAGGCGACGACGATCGACCAAGACGGCCTAAAGCGCCGCACGCCTCCGCACGCAATGTCGTGCCCGCGCTGTGTGATCATCAACATGACGAACCTGTCCGAACACGAGCTCGTTGACTTCTGCGCGCAGTCGGTACATCGCAACCCTCGACCGCGTCGACTCTCGCGTAGTGAAGATATCGCCCGTCGTCGTAGCTTGCCAGCTTCGCTTCTCCTCAGCGAAGTCGAATAACCGTCCATCGTTCGCAACTACCACCGGCCGCGCGAGCCAGATCGAGCAGCCCTTCGTCGGGCGACAGGACGCTCAACATCGCGCATGGCGCCGAACGGCACGCGGACGAGGAGATGAAGTCGCTCGCCCTGGGGCCTGACGAACGCGTGCACGACGAGGGATGCGGGGATGTCGTGCGCGACGAGCCGCGCCGGCGCCCATAGAAGCATTCCCACCGCGAGCAGGTGGATTCTCTTCCGTGTCAAGGCGAAAGCCACGCGATCGCTCCGCAGTTCGACGGGAGTGTATACTCCGTCCCGCCCGAAAAGGATCCTCCGAGGCGACATGAAGCGCACGCTCCTGACTGCCGTCATCCCCGCATGCGCCGCGGTCGGGCCGGGGCGGATCGGTCGCGAGGTTCCTTCATGTCAGGTCGACCCGTTCTGGCCAAGACCTCTCCCCAATCAGTGGCTGCTCGGATCCGTCACCGGCGTCGCCGTGGACTCACGGGATCACGTCTGCGCGGTGCATCGCGGCTACGATTCGATGACGGCGCGCATCGCGGGCGATTCGAAAGGGAACATTTTCACCACGGAGACATACGAGGGCCGACGACTTCAGATGTTCGTCTACAGAGGCATTGGTCCGGTGCCGTGCGGCCAAGGTACCGTGTGGCCGACACGGTAACGACCGGCCGGCGCGAATTTCTTCAGGCGCTGCTTTCGATCGCGCTGGCCAATCCGGCGCCGCGGCTCGTCAGCGGACAATCGCGCGATGCGTTTGCCGGGGGCACGATCGTCGGCA
>JABFWM010000177.1 GCA_013362195.1 Acidobacteriota bacterium | reverse complement strand
GACCCCGCGCCACCAGCAGCAGCGACGCGCCCACCGCGATCACGAGCGCCGCCGCGAGCGCGAGCAGGGCGACGTGCGTGCGCCGCGGCGCGATGATCGGCGCGGCCTGCGAGACGCGTCCTTCCTGCCGCAGGCGCCCAGCGATCTGCAGCCACACGCGATCCGGCGGCTGCAGCTCGTCGAGCGACGCCGCCGCGTCGTGAACGCGCTGCAGATCCTCCACGAGCGCGCGGCAGTCCTCGCACTGCGCGAGATGCGCGTCGAGGTCCGCACGCCGGATCGCGCCGAGTGTGCCGTCGATCAGCTCCTGGATCTGCGTAATGTATCGTTCGCAAGCCATAGGTCGTCTTCCGCCTGAAGGCGGAAACTATACGTCCGATGTTCGGCCTTCTCGTCCTTCCGCCTGACGGCGGAAGCTACACGCCCGATTTCGCCTTCTCCGTAGCTTCCGCCTTTAGGCGGAAGCACCGCCGAGTAACACACGCAGCCGCAGGCGCGCCTTGTGCACCTGCGACTTCGATGTCCCTTCCGCGATCCCGAGGACCTCGGCGACCTCGCGGTGTTCCATGCCTTCGACGTCGTGCAGCACGAACGCGGCCCGGCACCCTTCCGGCAGCTGCGCGAGCGCGCGCTCGAGATCGATGCGCCCGATCGCGCGATCGCCGAGCCGGTGGGCCCCGGCGTCGGGCAGCACCGTCGCATCGTCGAGCCCGTCGGTGATGCGTCCAGCGCGCCCGGCGCGGCTCCGGATGTGATCCAGAATCACGTTCATCCCGAGCCGATAGAGCCACGTGCCGAGCGCGGCCTCGCCGCGGTAGCTGTCCAGTTTCCGGTGCGCGGCAAGGAAGATGTCCTGCAGCAGATCCTCCGCGTCGGCGGGATTGCCGAGCATCCGGCAGGCCAGGCCGTACAGACGCCCGGCATGGGCGCGGTACAGGTCTTCGAAGGCGCCGAGCTCGCCGCGCCGGCACCGCTCGACCAGCGCGAGCTCGGCGGCCCTGCCGGCCGGCGCCGCGGCGGTCGGGTGCACCGTCACTTTAGACGTGCCCATGGCCTCGTCGCGTTGCCCGGCGTGGGCCGCCCCACCGGATCGCGGAAAATCCGCGTATCCGCTTGCCCGACATGAAGATGCCTTCGGCGCGGAGCAGCGCGCGCTTCATGCTTTCGTTGCCGCCGTAGCCGCCCAGCAGGCCTCCGGCCGCCACCACGCGATGGCAGGGGACGCCGGCCGCCGTGCAGCCCTTCATGATGTTTCCGACGGCGCGCGCGGCGCGCGGTTGGCCCGCGGCGGCGGCGACGTCGCCGTAGGTCGCGACGCGGCCCGCCGGGATGCGCCGCACGGCGGCAAGGACGCGCTGGCGAAACGTCACTGGCATCGGGGTGGCCATGCGGCGCGCCGCCATGGCGCGCGCCTGTCAGAAGATGAGACGCACGCCGACGGCCGTCTGGATGCCGCCGGCGTCCACCGTGATGGTGCGGTTCGCCGCGACGTCTTCCTTGATCTGCGCGGCGGAGTACTGGACCAGGCCGCCGACGCCGACCCGGCGTGTGAACATCCAGGCGACATCCGCGCCGGCGTTGAACCCGGCCGCGCGCGCCGACGATCGGCGCGTCGTGGCGCTGGAGAACGCCGCCGTATCGAACGGAAACGTCTGCGAGTACTGCACATCGGTGACGAACGTCTGCTCGACGCTGAGCCACGACGGCCCGGCGAAGCCGGTGAGCCGCAGCCGCTCGCCGATCGGCACCATGTACGCCACCTGGACGTGCGTGCCGTTCTCGCCGCGCCGCGTGCTGGTGCTGCCCTCGACCGTGCGGAACTGGGTGAACTGGAACGGATGCGGCACGCGCGCCGTAATCGACGCGTCGCCGCGGTGCGCGTAGTGCGTGAAGGCCACGCCTGCGGCCAGGCCCTTCCAGAGCCGCACGTGGACGCGTCCGTCGACGAGCGCCCCGGTTTTGACCGGATAGTCGGCCGTGCCGGTCGCGGGTTCCGGGTCCGCGAACTGGCTGGTCACGTCGAACGCATCGGCGAAGCCGTTCGAGGTGCCCTGGACGCCGCCGCTGACCCCGACCCAGAGGCGGCCGGGCGAGGTCTGCGCTGCGGCCGGCGCCGCGCCGGCCACGAGCAGGATGAACGCGGCGAGCGCGCGTCGCGTCGGCATCAGTTCACCCCCACCGCGGTCCACGCCTCGGTCACCGCGCGTTCGACGTTGCCGTTCGAGGGATAGAGGTCGCGCGCCGCCTGGATCGTGACCGCTCGCGCCACCGCGAAGGTCGCGTTGGCCGGCATCAGCTCCGTGAAGCCGCGGTAGAACACCTTCTCGATCTGCTCGCGATTCGCCGCGCCGACGCCGGGCACGGAGAGTCCGGACGTGGCGTTGGTGCCGCCTTCGATCGCCAGATAGAACGCGTGGCTCGCGATCGTCGAATTGGTGTGCACGCCGCCGTTGTCCGCCGCGCCCAGGAAGCGCTTCGAGTAGTGATCGGGATCGCCGTACGGCGTCGGGTTCGCCATCGATCGCAGGCCGCCCGGCCGGATCACGTCTTCGGCGATCAGGTAGTCCGCCTGCATCGAACCCGTGCCCGGCCGCTGGAAGAAGAACTCCACGCTCGTCCCCATCATGTCGGAGAACGCCTCGTTCAGCGCCCCGGACTCGTTGAGGTAAATCAGGTTCGAGGTGAACTCGGTGACGCCGTGCGTGAGTTCGTGCGCGACCACGTCGAGCGCGCCCGACAGGAAGTCCCACGTCTGAATCCCGATCGGCAAGCGCGTGAAGAAACCGGCGGGGAGGCCGACGCCGTACACCATGTAGCCGTCGCCCGCGTAGAACGCGTTCAGGAAGAACGTCCCGACGACCGAGTCGGGCGACGTCTGCAGATCGCTGCGGCGCACCGGGTTCGCCAGGCCGGTGATCTCGATGTCGCGGTTGTCGAGGCCGCGCCGGTTGAAGCGCTTGAAATAGTAGTCGTAGGTCCACCCCTGATAGACGTGCGCGTCGTCAACGGTGCCGTCGGTCCAGTTGTTGTCGTCGTCGCTCGCGACGTCGGCGGCGGCGACCGGAAAGCCGTTGAGGATGCTGATCGTGCGCGAGAGGCTGCCCTTCATGTCCAGCGTGCGGATCGCCGGCGGACGCAGGCGGTCCTGCGCGTTGTACCCGCTGCCCGCCTTCGTGACGCTGATCTTTTTCGTGTCGCCGAGCACGCCCTGCGCGCGCCCGACCGCGGCCTGGGTCTTCAGCTCGCTGTAGTCGAAGACGATCGTGCCGTCCTGCGCGTCGACGAAGTACTGACGGATGTCGCTGTCGGTGGCCGCGCGCAGACGCCAGGCGAGCACGAACCCCTGGTCGCGCGGCAGGATGACGAGCTCCGGTTGACGGCTCGGCCCGAGCTCGGCGCCGCTGCGCTCCTCCACGATCGCGCGGGCCCGGTCGGCATCGATCTTCGCCGCCGTGTCCACCGCCAGCTCGGGATAGATGGTGCCGAACACCGACAGCAGCACGCCGCCATCGAGCTGGCGCGTCACGTCCGCGCCGAATACGCGCACGCCGCCGTAGAACTGATCCGCGCGCTCGATGATCCGTCCTCTGATCATCGCGTCCTCGCCGCGCGTCCGGATCCGCAGCGCGCCGTCGCGCAGCATGCGCTCCGTCCGGGCGTCCCACGTGCGGAGATCGTTGCGTGATGCCGGCGTGATGGTGACGAGATCGCGGCGGGATTGCGCCGCCGCGCTGCGCGGAGCCGCACTGAAGAGGAGTGCGGCCGCGGCCGCACACACCGCACGGAACACCAGGGACGAGGGGAGTCGCATCGGGGCCTTTCTGCGAAATGGTCAGCGAAGCGCGCTCTTCAAGACCTGCCCGTCTGGCGACGGCAGCGTCACGCCGACGATGGCGGCGAGCGTAGCGGCGACATCGGCAGGCGTCGAGGCATCGGCGCGTTCGCCGCCGTGAATGCCCGCGCCGTAGAAGATCACCGGCACGCGCTGGTCGTAGGGATACAGGGTGCCGTGGGTCGTCACGTTCGCGGCCAGCAGCCAGTTCTCTTTCGGAATCACGATGATGTCGCCGCTCCGGCCCGGGTAGTAGCTGAGGGCGGCGGCGCGCACCTGCGTGTCCTTGGAGGTGCGGGCCGCGGGCGACGCGAGATCCGATCCCTTGAGCACCCGCGCGACCCCCGACACCTTCAACAGCGCGTCGGCGATCGCCTTGAACGCCTTCCCGTCGGTGCGAAGCTTCGCGGCGGCGTCGGGCGTCAGATAGAGGTCGGTGTACGCGTTCTGGGCCACGAACGGGCCCTTGCCGTACAGCGGTTCCAGTGCCGCTTCGACCGCAGACGCGATCGCCTGCGACTCCTGACGGCCCCCCTTGGGCACCTGCTCCGGGATGTCGGCGACCCCGTGATCCGCGCTCATGGCGACCACGTAATTGCCGACGCCGACGTTCTCGTCGAGATAGTTGAGGAAGCGGCCGAGCGTCGCGTCGAGCCGCACGAGCAGGTCCTGCACTTCGTGGCTGCGCGGGCCGAAGGTGTGCCCGACGACGTCGAGCGCCGAGAAGCTCACGCCGAGGAAGTCGGTGGCCGCTCCCTTGCCGAGGCGCAGCGATTCGATGCCCGCTTCGGCCATCTCTTCGAGGTAGTCGTTCGAGAAGGGGGACTGGATCCAGCGCGCCACGTACGCGGCATCCTGCGCGTTGCCGAGCGGGTGCGGGAACCGGTTGGACCAGCCGTTCGGCTTGCCCTCGCCGAGCGCATCGTCGACGAACTGGTAGCGGCTTTCGGGAAGCGATCGCTGCCAGACCTTGCCCGAGTCGCGCGTCAGGGGATTGCCCTTGATGAACGCCGTCACCCAGGGCAGTGGCGTCTTCGAGTACACCGAGGAGGTTTCCCACGCGCCGCGCTCGTCGAGCCACGTCACCGAATCCGCTTGATGCCCCGCGAGCCCGATGGCCGAGCGCGCCTTGATCGACATCGTGACCACGCGCGCCTTCGCCGTACGGTGCATGATTTCGGCGAGCGTTGGCACCAGCATGCGATTCGCGCTGTCGCCCGGGCCGGAGACATTGCCGTAGCCAACCTCGGTCGCCGAGTGGTCCTCGTTGCACGTCACGAGCTTCCCGGACTCACGATCGAACCACTGGTTCAGCACCATGCCGTGCTTGTAGGGGAACGCGCCGGTGCCGAGCGTGGAATGACCGGGACACGTGACCGTATTGAGGTACGGATAGGCGGAGCGTTTGAACCAGGCGCCGTCGCGCGTGAGTCGGTGCAGGCCCTTGCTGAAGAGAGCGCCGTAGCGCTCCAGGTAATCCGCGCGCATCTGATCGACGGCGATGAAGACGACGAGCTTCGGCTTGGCCGGCCGCGGCTGCGCGGTGAGCCGGGCCGGCCCGGGCAGCGCGGAGAACACTACGAAAGCGATGGCCAGCGCCATCGGTCGCACACGAACCATCGGAACCTTTCTTAGTGCGCATGGGGCCCCACCCCCCATGCGCTATACGCGCTTCGCGCGACGCCCTTTGGGCTTGCCGCCGCTACGCGGCAGCCTAACGTCTGGTGCGCATGGGGCCACGCTCATGCGCCGGATAC
>JABFWM010000145.1 GCA_013362195.1 Acidobacteriota bacterium | reverse complement strand
GCCAGCGCCGACACCTGCGCCAGCACCCGCGCCAATGCCAACACCCGCGCCCCCGCCGGCGCCCGCGCCGGCCCCGGCCCCGACTGCGCCGCCGCGCCCGATCATGAACATCGATGCGCCCGCCAACGGCGCGGCGGTGCGGCAGCCATTCCTGGTCGCGGGCTGGGCGATTGACGCGACGTCGACGCGCAGCAGCGGCGTCGATGTCGTTCACGTCTACGCCTATCCCAACACCGGCGGCGCGCCGATCTTCCTCGGCGTGGCGGCGGTCAACGTCCCGCGTCCGGACGTCGCCGGCGCCTTCGGTCCGCAGTTCGGCACGTCAGGCTACGGTCTCGTCGCACGGGGTCTGCCGCCGGGCGGCTACCTGCTCGCGATCTTCCCGCACAGCACGATTGCGAACGCGTTCGGCGCGGCGCACGCGATCAACGTCACCGTGCAGCCGTCCGCGACGGTGGTGATCGACGCGCCCGCCAACAACGGGATCGTGGCGCGGTCGTTTGTCGTCGCGGGGTGGGCGGCCGACTTCGCCGCCGCGTCCGGCGGCGGCATCGACCTCGTGCACGTCTATGCGTACCCGCTCGATCGCGCCGGGACGCCGATCTTCCTCGGCGCTGGCACCGTGAGCGTGGCGCGACCCGACGTCGCCGCGTATGCCGGCGCCGCGCAATTCGGCAAGACCGGATACGGGGTGCCGGCGGCGCTCGCGCCGGGCCTGTACCAGGTGGTGGCGTACGGGAGAAGCCTGGTGACCGGAACGTTCGCGGCGGTGGCGACGACGAACATCACGGTGAGGTGACGGGTCGCGCGGGGCGCCCCGGCGTGCGGCCTCGCTTCGCCGATGGTGGTCACGCCAGACATCGCCTGACTCCCCGCCCGGATAGATCGGCTGAGCTCCCCTCGCTTTTCGTTGACACCGTCCGCGCGCGGACGGCACAATTCGATCTTTGCGTTCACGCGGTGAACGCTCGCAAACCCAACATCCTCGACGGTTTGTCCACAGGCGCTCTGTGACCGACGGGCACGGAGTGCGCCGCGAGTCTCGGGGCTGCGATCCCGTTCGCGTCATCGTCTCTCCCCCGTCACACCAGATGGCCTCCTGATCATGTGCGGCATCGCCGGAAAGGCGTCGATCGATCGCCCCGTCTCGCGGGAGCTGCTGCTGCGCATGCGCGATACGCTGCGTCATCGCGGTCCTGACGACGAAGGCGTGTGGGTATCCGCGGACGGCCGCGTCGCGCTCGGCCACCGCCGCCTGTCCATCATCGATTTGTCTGCGGCCGGCCGCCAGCCGATGACCGACGCGACCGGAGAGCTCCAGATCGTCTTCAACGGCGAAATCTACAATTATCTGGAGGTGCGTACCGATCTCGCCGCGCGTGGCCACCACTTCCGCACCGCGACCGATACCGAGGTCATTCTCGAGGCGTACCGCGCGTGGGGCATCGACTGTCTCGATCATCTGAACGGCATGTTCGGGTTCGCGCTGGTCGATGCGCGCAAGCGGCGGCTGTTCCTCGCGCGCGATCGCGCGGGCGAGAAGCCGCTCTTCTACCGCGCCGGCGCCGGTACGTTGAGCTTTGCGTCCGAGCTGAAAGCGCTCTTTGCCGATCCCGAGTGTCCGCGCGTCATCGATGTGGACGCGCTCGACTCGTATCTCGCGTTCGGATACGTCCCGGGCCGGCGATCGCTGGTGCAGGGCATCGAGAAGCTGCCCCAGGGACATGCGCTGACCTTCGACCTCGAATCGGGCGCTCTCGAGACGTTCCCCTACTGGACGCTGCCGGCCGACACCTCGCCGAACGGTGCGGTGACTGACGACGCGCTGGTTGACGAGCTCGATGCGCTGCTTGCCGATTCGGTGCGGCTGCGGATGATTGCCGACGTGCCGGTCGGCGTCATGCTGAGCGGCGGGATCGATTCGAGCCTCGTGACGGCGATGGCCGCGCGCGTGTCATCGCGGCCGGTCAAAACCTTCACCATCACGTTTCCCGGGCATGGCGCGTTCGACGAGGCCCCGTACGCGCGCGCGGTTGCCCGGCACTTCGGCACGGAGCACATCGAACTGGTGGCGGAACCCGCCACCGTCGACCTCTTACCCGAGCTGGCCCGCCAGTACGACGAACCGATCGCCGATTCGTCGATGGTGCCGACGTATCTGGTCTCGCGATTGATTCGTCGCGAAGCCACCGTCGCGCTCGGCGGCGACGGCGGCGACGAACTGTTCGGCGGCTATCCGCATCACTGCTGGGTGCAGCAGCAATCGCGGATGGGCGGCTGGATGCCTCGGCCGGCGCGGCGGCTTGCGCGCGCGGCCGCCACGCGACTGATGCCGATCGGGATGCGGGGACGCAACTATCTTCTCGGACTGACCGCCGAACCGCCGTTGAACATCGTGCAGTTCAATGTCGTGTTCGATGCCGACGCGCGGCGCCGCCTGCTGGCGCCCGTCGCAAAGGCGCGGCCGCCGGCGCGGTCGCCCGAGGCCTACAAGGCAGCGCTCTGCGGGGCCGGCGCCACCTCGTTGCGTCAAAGTACCGGGCTGGATTTTCAGACATATCTCGTCGACGACATTCTGGTGAAGGTCGATCGCGCGAGCATGCTGTGTTCCCTGGAAGTGCGCGCGCCGTTTCTCGATCCGCGGCTCATTCAGTTTGCCTTCGGACGCGTTCCGGATCGCCTTCGCGCGACCGCGACGGGACGAAAAATCCTGCTCCGGCGCCTGGCGCAGCGGCTGCTGCCGTCGTCGCTCGATCTCACGCGCAAGCAGGGGTTCTCCCTGCCCCTCGCGCAATGGTTCAAAGGAGACTGGGGGCGCTATATCGAGGACGTCCTCACGACTGGCAGTGACGCCCTGTTCGAGCGGCGGGTGGTGCGGCAGCTGATTGCGGGCCAACGCAACTGCATGGCGAATACCCATCGTCTGTTTGCATTGACGATGATCGAATTGTGGCGCCGCGAGTACGGGATCGCCGCTCCGGACCGACAGATGACGTCGGCGGCCGCGGTTCACACGGGGGCGACTCTCGTCGCTAGAAGTAGCGCTGCAGAATCATGGCCAGCGAGTACGCGTGAATCCCGAGGCACGCCATCCCGGCTGCCGTGACGGCGATCCGGCGGTTGATCCATGCAGCGTCGACGGCACGCGGCAACGCCGTCCAGGCGAGCGTCACGACGAGCAGGTAGAGCCCGATCAGATATCGGCCATGCAGATCCGCCGGCGTCGTGCGGCTGACACTCACGGCGTACGCGGCAAGCGCGGCGGCGTATCCGAGAACCACGCAGCAGACGAGGATCATCGTTCGAATCGAGCGGACGCGCGCCGTCCAGAAGAAGAGGGCGGCGAACGCGACGCCTGTGGCGCCGGCCAGCGCCGCGACCGCCGCGTCGGGCAGCAGGGTGTCCAGCCAGCCGAATCCTCCCCAGAACGTCACCGACATCAGCAAATCCGGACGGCCAAAGCGGAACATCGTCAGCCCGGCACGGGTGGCGGCCTTTGCGTACACCAGCGGCGGCGGCGGAGACAGCGGGTCCACCGGATACAGCCGCGGCACGTCGATCACGAAGGATGCGGCAAGCAACAGCACCATCGCGGCGGCCGCACCGCTCGCCGCGAGCCTGACCAGCGTGCGGCAGCGGTCCACACGACGCGGACCGGCTTTCCGTAACAGCGCGGCGATCATCACCTCGGCGCCCACGGCGGCAGCCGCCGGGAGAACAGCAAGCCACGGGTCCTGCACCGCCGCGCTGATGAGAGACGCGATCGACGAGCGCAGCAGCCGATCCGCAACGGTGCCGATCGCCTGCGCGTACGTTACGGCGGCCAGTTTCAACCCGGCTGCGATCGCGAGCCCGACGCCGCTCCAGAACACCGCCGCGGACAGTACGGGCCGTTGCTGCGCCCCCATGACCAGCCGCGCCAGCAGCAGCGCCGCGATCATCGGCGCCAGCGGAACGGCGCTCCGGCTGACCAGCGCCGCGACGATCCAGGATCCGGCGATGAGGAGACCGGCGATCGACGCGCGCGGGCGGCCGCAGGACAGGACGATGGCGCCGGCCGCGAGGACGATGTAGGCGTCGACGAGCAGCGAGTAGTTCGACACGTAGCTGGCGAAGAAGGGCAGCGTCGGCACCAGGAACAGCGGCACGACCCAGAGCTCGGGATGTCGCGTGCCGGTGATCCACGCCACCAGCAAAACGTAGCAGGCGACCGTCGACGCAAAGAGGAGCGTGTTGATCAATCGCAGCGCGAGAAGCAGGTGGGCGATCGGCAGCGTGCCGACAACCACGGAGACGGCCCGCCACAACCACAGGATGCCGGCGCCCCGTATCGTGTCCTGTGCGACGCCGTCGTTCCACGTGATGCCTCGCCGGTCTCTGTCCGCGGGGCCGAACCGCTCATCGGGGTGAAACTGAATTCTCTCGAAATGCGAGAGCTCGGCCCATGCGGTCGCCTCGTTCGCGAGCGCCGGCCGGCCGATGACGGTGGCGAACGTGATGAAGTGATTGGGCTCGTCTGCCGCCTGGAACGGCGGGACCAGAACGGCGTACATCACGCTCAGACCCGCCGCCGCGCAGAACGCCCCCGCCGCGGCACGCGCCGCGTCCGGCCGCGGGCGCTCGTTCACATCTGCCGCTCCGCGTTGAAAACAGAGCGCCGCGCACCACACCAGCGTGGCGCTGCCTGCCAGCGCGATCCAGATCCAGCGTGACGACCCGGACACCTGCCACACGTAGGCGAGCAGGTCGACTCGCCGCGCGCTGTTCGCGGGGTACGTGTCGACCAGCACGCCGCGGACGATCGGACGGGCGTACGACTGTGGCAGCACCGGATCCGCAATCAGGATCGCGTCGTGACTGATGGCTGCACCCGGCGATGGCGTATACGTCCACAGGGCCGCGCGACCCGCTGTCGAGAAACGGAGGGTCAGGCGCAGTTCGCCGGTCGGTGTGCCGTGCAAGGGCGCGCAGCCGCGGCCCCGACGGAACGTCACGTACTCGTTGTTGGGAAAGCGCGCGCCGCGCACGGTCCGGTAGGTGCACTCGGTCCCGCTGATCGCCAGCTCGCCGGCGTCGAGCGAGGGCGAGGTGCCATGCGTGGCGACGAGCAGCCGGATCTCCGATCGATCCGCGATCTGGCCGATGTTGCGTGTTTCGAGGCGGACCCGATGCAGGTAGCTGATGCCGGCGAGCGACTGAACGGCGGCGCGAGGGAGTTCGACCGGCACGGACTGATCGCCGGCCGCCGCCTCCGCGAGCTGGCGCTGCGCCGTCGCCGGAATCGTCCGCGACAGCACGACCGCAAGCGGACTGGCGAACGCCATGGCGAATCCCAACGCCACGAGCGCACGCCGTGCGAGCGGGTTCCTCGCGTCACGCCGCTGCCGGATCTTCTGAAGATGTGATGTGGAAGCCACGGAGATCGGAGCGCTGCCGGCGGACTCGCGGGGTGCCGCGCGTCGAAACGGATTGTAATACGGTGCGGCGCCGGCGTTCACGCATCGGGGCACGTTCCCGTTGACAGGCCATGCGACGGACGACACAATTTCATGTTTGCGTTCACGCCGTGAACGCCCACCGTCCCCACTGCGCTCCGATTGTCGAGCACGGGCAGCTCTGTGACTGACGAGCACGGAGTGTCTCGCGAGAGCGCCCGCGACGAATACGCGTGGCGCATCCTGACGCAGGTCGAAGCCGGCACCGCGCATTCCCAGCGGTCGCTGGCCCGCAGCACCGGGATTGCGCTCGGGCTGACCAACCTGCTCTTGAAGCGCCTGGTTCGCAAAGGGCTCGTGCGCATCTCGCGGGTGCAGCGCAATCGCGTGAAGTACCTCATCACGCCCGCCGGGATTGCCGAGAAGGCGCGGATGTCGCGCGCCTACTTCGCCTACACGACGCGCTTCTACATCGAGGCCCGCAACCGCGTCCGCGAACGGTTTCTCGTGCTGTCGGACACGTGGCCGGCCAGTCTCCTCGACGGCGACGGCCGCAAGCGGATCGTCTTCCATGGCGCCGGCGAAGTCGCCGAAATCGGGCACGTCTGTCTGCACGAAACCGACCTGACCCTGGTGGCGACGCTCGATGGCGACAGCGGGCGCCGCATCTTCGGCCAACCGGTCCTGCCCACGTCCTGGCTGGACTCGAAGACGTCGTGGAGCGAATTCGGCGTGCTCGTGGTGATGTCGTTCGACGATGCCCAGCTCGTCGACGTGAGGGCGCGGCTGAGCGCGCTCGAGTTCCCGGCGAACCGGGTGTTCTACATCTAGCAGTGGCCGCCCAGGCGCCTGCGGATTGAGGCCGATGCGTAACCGCTACGTGCTCCTCGCGGATCTCTTCGCCTTCGTCGTCGCGGTCTTCGCCGCGTTCGGGCTTCGCTTCGACTGGTACTTCTTCCAGCACCGGCCGGAGTTCGTTCCCTACGTGCTCGCCGCGCCGGTGATCAAGGCGGCGGTGTTCTACGCCTTCGGCATGTACGGCCGGTTCTGGCGCTACGCGACCATCGACGACCTGATTGCGCTGCTGATTGCCGACTCGGCGGCGTCCGTCGCGATGGCGGTATTCGTATTTGCGGAGATCTACTACCTGCGCTTCATCGAGTTCTCGCGCTCCGTGCTCGCGGCCGACTGGCTGTTCGCGCTCTGTGCCACCGGCGCGATTCGCCTGGCGGTGCGGGTCCTGGGCGAAGCGCACGGGCGGCGCCGCGGCGCCCTCGCCGGCAAGCGCGTGCTCGTCGTCGGGGCGGGCGACGCCGGCGCGATCGTGACGCGCGAGATGCAGCGCAATCCGCAGCTCGCGATGCAGCCCGTGGGGTTCGTCGACGACGACCCGGTGAAGATCGGCAAGCGGATCTATGGCGTGCCGGTGGTCGGGAACCTCGAACAACTCCGCGCGTCGATTGATCTGCTCCGCGCCGACGAGGTGATCATCGCGATGCCGCGCGTGTCAGGTGCGGTGCTCCGCGGCGTCACCGAAGAGTGCCGGCTCGCGGGCATTGCGTCGCGGACGATGCCGGGCGTCTTCGAACTGCTCGGCGGCAACGTCAGCGTCAGCCGCCTCCGCCAGGTGGACATCACGGACCTGTTGCGGCGCAGCCCGATCGAGGCTGAACCCGACGTGAGCCAGTACGTGCACGGACGCACGGTCCTCGTCACCGGAGCGGGCGGTTCGATTGGCTTCGAGTTGTGCCGGCAGGTGGCACACAGCCGGCCCCGCTGCCTCGTGCTCCTCGGCCACGGCGAGAACAGCATCTTCGAAGCGGCCATGCAGCTCCGCGAAGCGTTCGGCGGCGTCAGGCTCGAAACCGTGATCGCGGATATTCGCGATCGCGCCCGGCTGTTCCGCGTGTTCGATGCGCTGCGGCCGGAGATCGTGTTCCATGCGGCCGCGCACAAACACGTGCCGCTGATGGAGACGAATCCCGAGGAGGCGATCACCAACAACGTGCTCGGCACGCAGAACGTCCTCGATGCCGCCACGCGGGTCGATTGCCGCCGGTTCGTCCTGATTTCGAGTGACAAGGCCGTGACGCCCTCCAGCCTGATGGGTGCGTCGAAGCGGATGGCGGAGGCGCTCGTCCGCGACGCGGCGGCGCGCACCGGCCATCCGTATGTCGTCGTCCGCTTCGGCAACGTGCTGGGCAGCCGCGGCAGCGTCGTGCCGGCGTTCAAGCGGCGCATCGAGCAGGGCGGTCCGATTTACGTCACGCATCCGGACATGAAGCGCTTCTTCATGACGATTCCCGAGGCGGTGCACCTCGTGCTCCAGGCCGGCGGCATGGGCAAAGGCGGTGAGCTGTTCGTGCTGAAGATGGGCGAGCCGCTGCGCATCGTCCAGCTCGCCCAGGATTTGATCCGCCTCTCCGGGCTCGCGCTCGACGAGGTGTCGATTGTGTTCACGGGTCTGCGGCCCGGCGAAAAGCTGGAAGAATCGCTGTGGGACGACGGCGCGATCGTCGAAAGCACCGACCACCCCGAGGTGCTGCGCGTGACCGAGCCCCGGCCGCCTGGCGCCGCCCGCATTGCCGACGTCGTCGGCTACCTGGCGAATGCGGCGCGGTCGGGCGACCGTCAACTGATCGATGCGGGCCTGGCGGAAATCGTTCCGGCGTTCGCCGGCGGCTACGGCTCGTCGCATGCGCGCGACGGATCGTCGTAACGAACCGGCCGCCGGGCGCCATCATCCAGCAAGAAAGCAGGACCTTCATGTTACCGACGATCGACCAGCCGACGCCGCGTCGTCAGACGGGCGGACGGGAGCAGCCCAGCGGACGCGCGTCGCCCGAGATTCCTCTCGAGAGCCTGCGCCGGCTGATCGCGACCACGGGCAAGCGGCTGCTGGCAGCGACCATCATCGGCGCCGTGATCGGCGGACTGCTCATGTTCCTCCAGCCGATTCGCTACGATGCGGTCGCGACGCTGATGGTGTCGCAACCCAAGTTTTCTCCAGACGCCAAGCCGATCAACGTGGCGACGTTCCGCGCCCTGCTCGAGACGAACGCGCTGGCCTCCTCGGCGATCAGCCAGTTCCACCTCGACGCGCCGCCGTACCGCATGAAGCCCGATGATTTCCTCAAGGACACGCTGATCCTCGAGGAGCTGCGCAATGCCAATCTGATCCGCGTGCGTGCACGCATGGCCGACCCGAAAGTCGCGGCCGACCTCGCGAATTTCGTCGCGCTCGAGGCCATCGAGCTGAACGAACAGATCGATCAGCAGGATTCGGTTGATTTCCGCGGACAGCTGCAGTCGCAGCTCGATGCGGCGACCAAGCGTCTGCGCGCGGCGGAAGGGCAGCTGCTGGACTTCCGCAAACGATCGCAGCTCGATCTGGTGAAGCGCGACGCCGACTCGGCCCTCGCCGAGCGCGGCGAGCTGCTGCGCCTCACGGTCGACATCGAAGCGGAGAAGGCGCGGCTTGCCAGCGCGGAGAAGGAGATCCAGCGTCAGGAGCGGATGCTGCCGGTGCCGCGGTTGGTCGACGCCGAGGCGGCCTTGCGTGCACTGCCCGTGGAGCCTCTCGGAAGGCCGGTCCGGCCGGCGGCGCCCGGGGTGCCGCCCGCGGAGATCGAGGAGAACACGACGACCGTCGATTCCACCTCCAGCCACGACCGGCGGCCGGACGCCGCGCGGACCGGGGACCGGAACAAGGCCGCGAAAGACGAACGGCAGGCACCTGTCACTCCGCCGGCGGCCGACGAGCGGGCCCGTGAGGCCGATCAGCAGGAGCAGCGCGTCAATGCTGGCGCGGGACTCGATCTCTCGAATCCGTTCATCAATCCCGTCTACCAGGTGCTCGACTATCAGATCGCTCTGAGTCGAACCAAGCTTGCGGCGCTGGAGCGCCGGCGTCGGGAGCTGGTCGGCGCGCAGGCGCTGGGGGGCAAGGAACTCACGTCGCTGGCGGCCCTCTATCCGCAGGAAATCCAGCTGCGGCGGCTCGAAACGGAGCACGAGCTCGCGCAGACCGTGTACGCGGAGATCGCCGTGCAATACGAGCGCGCCCGTCTGCAGGTCGCGAGTGTCAGTGCCCGGCTGCAGCTGATCGACAAAGCCATTCAACCGACGGTGCCGCTGCCCCGTCATCGTCTTCTCGGCGCCATCATTGGCGCGATCGCCGGATTCGCCGTCGCGCTCGTCGTGCTCGCGACCCGGCAATTCCTCGTCCTCGCGGCGTGAGCGCTGTTCCACGATCTGCAGAGCGAACGGAACCGTCGATCGTGACGGCGCAGTCGTTTGCCGCGCGGGTGCGATCGCAGGTGTCCTGGCGGGCCACGCGCGAGCTGAGCTGGGTGCTTGCCGGACAGGCTGCGGCACTCGCCGGCTCCATCGGTCTGACCAAGGTGCTGGCGTCGCGGCTCGGCGCCGAGCACTACGGTCGCTACGCGCTCGGACTCACGGCGGCGGTCTTTCTGAACCAGTTCGTGTTCGGTCCGCTGACCACCGCGACGCTGCGGTACTTCTCCGCCTATCGCGAAAACGATCTCCTCGGGCCCTTCCTGAGCGCACTGCGGTGGCTGGTCGGCGCGCTGCTCGCTGTCGTTGCGGTCACGGTGGTCCCCGCGGCGCTGCTGGTCGCTCGCTATCAGGGCAAGGAATGGGCGGCGCTGATGCTGCTCGCGGCGGCATTCGGCGTCGTGCAGAACATCTTCGCGCTCGTGAACGGTCTCGACATCGCGGCGAGACACCGGGCGCGTGCGGCGGTGCATCAAGCGGCGGATCCCGCGGCGCGGCTGCTGCTCGCCGGCGTGTTCCTGGCGCTGCTGCGGCCGTCAGCGGTGGTGGCGATGGGCGCCGTCACGGTTGCGATGTTCGTGGTGATGGCGTCGCAAGCGACGGCCAGCCGCGCCTTCGGAGGCGGGCCGGCGCCGGCACGAGCGCACGGTCCGGATCTCGCTTCGGACACCAGGGCTGCGCGCTGGGCACTGGTGAAGTATGCGAGGTACTTCACCATTGCCGGGCTCTTCGCGTGGCTGCAGCTCTCGAGCGATCGCTGGGCCTTGAAGCTCTATCTCGATGACGCCGCCGTCGGCATTTACACGGCGGCCTATCAGCTGGCCTCGGTTCCCGCCGTCGTCCTCGCCGGCTGCGTCTCTCAGTTCTTCAGTCCAATCGTCTTTCAGCGTGCGCGCGACGGCAACTCGGCGGCGTCGCTGGCGGACGCGCGGCACGTCATCCGCGTCGGTGTGCTGGCGCTCAGCGTCCTGACGGTGGCGAGCGCCGGCGTTGCCGGCGTCGCGGGCGAGCGCCTGATCGTGCTGTTCACATCTGCGGCGTATCGGCAGAGTGGCGCGTACGTGACGCCGCTGATTCTCGGTCTCGGGCTCCTGCAGATCGGGCACATGCTCGGCCTCCTCGCGATGTCGAGCAATCGCCTGAAGGGACATCTCGTCGTCAAGATCGTGCACGGCGTGTGTGCGGTCGTGCTGAACGCGGCGTCGGTGCGTGCGTTCGGGCTGGCCGGTCTGTGCTGGGTGTCGATCGCCAGCGGCGCTCTCTATGTGGCGCTCGTCCTCGCCAACAACGCACGCATCATGCGCACGCTGTCGCCCGATGCGCTCGGCGCCGTCTCACAGGCGCCGGTGCTTCAATCATGACGCCCGCCGGGCAGCTCCTCACGATTGGCAGCGTGGCGCTCGTGTGCGGCTGCATCGCGCTGCTCGTCAGCGCCTACCGGGCGACGGGCGATCTGCTGACGCCGTGGACCATGTTTCTTGGCATGGCGCTGATCGACATCTACCTGCCGGCGGCCCTGTTCTTCAGCGTCGGCCTCGATCTTCCGCCCTGGCTGTCCGAGGTGGCGCGCGACGTCACCTTTCAGGCGCTCCTGCTCTTCACCGCAGCGGCGCTCTTCTTCGCCGCCGGCTATGCGATGGCGCATCGCGGCGCGAAGCCCTCGTACGTCGCGCTGATCCCGTCCCACAAGCGCACGATCCTGCTGGCGTTCGGCGTCGCGGCCATCTTCTTCTGGAGCATCGGCGGAGAAGTCATCGCGGCGGGCGGCCTTCGGACCTATCTCTCCGAACGCCTGGTGAACCGGTTCGCGCACCCGGAGGGGCAGAGCGGATTGGCCAGCTTTCTGCTGGCGATCCGCGGCAGCCTGGTGCCGATCCTGTTCGTGCTGGCGGGCGTGGCCTTCGACAATCGGCGGGTGAAACCGGTCTCCGGATTCGGCCTTCCGATCCTCGCCGCCGCCGCCGCCGCGACGCTGCTCGTGCGCGGCGCGTTCCTGTCGCTCTTGTTCGGCCTGGCCGTCGTCGAACGCAGCCGGCTGCACGATCTGGAAGCCGCGGGCGCGTCAGGCGCGGCGGAGCACGCGCATCGCATCAACAACCGGATTCTTGGGGTGTGCGCGCTCGCGATCGCGATGTTCATCTCGTACGGCACGATTCGCAACTATTTCACGCAGGAGGCGTACTCCGGGAGGGCCACCATCGCGCAGGCGTCCGCGGTCGAGCTCGGACGCTTCGTCCGTGGAGAAGGATTCGTCGGGCTGCTCGGTGTCATCGATGCCTACCCGCGTGACGTGCCGTTCATGAACGGGCGAACGATTCGCGACATGCTGCTCCTGCCGGTGCCACGGGCGCTGTGGCCTGCGAAGCCGGCGTGGTACGGCATCGATGACATCACGCGATCGATGGGCTGGCCTGCGTCGACGATGAGCGCGGTCACGATGCCGGGCGAGCTGTACGCGAATTTTTCGTTCTGGGGCCTTCCCCTGATGGGCCTGTACGGCTGGTTCTTCGGGCGCGCCCACTGTTACCGGTTTCACCCGTTGTTCCGCTACATCTATGCGTTCGTCATCGTGCCGATGATGCTGCCGACGTTCTGGATGGCATTCACCGGTTTCGTCAATCAGCTCGTGCCGATTCCGTTGATGCTGGTCGCGCTGTGGTTCGTCTTCCCCGACGCGCGGCTCGAACGGCGCTTGACGGCGCCCGCGATCGCGGTCCCGTGACGATGTCCGGATCGGTCGAGCGCGACGCGACGGCTCTCCCGACACTCACCGCCGTCGAGCCTCTCTCGCGGACGACGTGGCGCGACCGGCTGACGGACGTCTTCAGCTTCAACGATCACCGTCGCAGTCGGTGGGTCGCACGACACGCCGCTGCGCTGCCTGGCGGCACGCGCATCCTCGACGTCGGCGCCGGTCCGTGCCGCTATCGTCACCTGTTCGCGCACTGCCGCTACGAGTCGCAGGACTTCGCCCAGTACGAGGGGCACGACGAGGGCCTGTTCAGCGACAAGGGCACGTGGGGCTACGGGCAGATCGACCACGTCTCGGACGCCAGGGAGATTCCCGTCGCTGACGGATCGTTCGATGCGGTGCTGTGCACGGAGGTGCTCGAACACGTGCCCGAGCCGATCGCGGTGGTCCGTGAACTCGCGCGCATCCTGCGGCCCGGCGGCCGGCTGCTGCTGACGGCGCCGCTCGGCTCCGGGTTGCACCAGGAGCCGTACCACTTCTACGGCGGCTACACGCCGCACTGGTATCGGCGATTCCTGGCCGACGCCGGCTTCGACGACATCGTCGTCGAAGCGAACGGCGGATTCTTCAAGCATTACGGCCAGGAAGGGCAGCGGTTCTCCGCGATGATCGATCCGCGGCGCATGAAGCGTGGATGGCCGTGGGTGCCGCTGTTCTGGCTCGTGACACTGCCGTGGTTTCGGGTCGCGCTGCCGCTCGCGTGCCATTATCTCGACCGATTCGATGTGCACCGGGGCTTCACGGTCGGCTATCACGTCGAAGCGGTCCGCCGCGGGCGGGCGCGCGCCGTCGATCGCGGTTCCCCCGCTGACGCCGGTCTTCCGCGATGAATCCCGGTCTCCTCGAGGTGCTGCGCGATCCCGAATCGCGTGCGCCGCTGACGCTCGAAGCCGCCGAGTACGACGCGCGCGGCGGCGTGCAGAGCGGCACGCTGCGCGCAGCCTGGGGCCGCACCTATCCGATTCGCGACGGTGTGCCGCGGTTCGTCGAGCCCGCGACGGCGTTGAGGCAGTCCGTCGATTCGTTCGGCGACCAGTGGAATCATTTCAATTTCGTCCGGTTCCACACGCACTGGCTCGAGCACACGGTGCGCAACACGTTCGGATCCGTGGAGGCGTTTCGCGGCAAGGTGGTCGTCGACGCCGGCGCCGGCAGCGGCGCGCAGGCGTTGTGGATGCTGCAAAGCGGCGCGAGACACGTCGTTCTCCTGGAGCTCTCGCATGCCGTCGACGGCGTCATGCGGAAGAACCTCGATGCATCGGGCTTTCACAACTGGGACATCATCCAGTGTTCGATCGATGCCCCGCCGCTCCGTGACCAATCGGTCGATCTCGTGATGTGCCACAACGTGATCCAGCACACGCCCTCGGTCGAGCGCACCGCGCACGCGCTGTTTCGGCTCGTCGCGCCGGGCGGCGAGTTCGCCTTCAACTGCTATCCGAGGAACGACGAAGGCCTCGCGAGATGGCTGCGGCTGCATCTCGTTTACGAGGCCGTGCGGGCCGTCCTGTCGCGCTGTCCGTTCCGCGTCAATCTCGCGTATGCGACGACGATGGCCGCGCTTCGCCAGGTGCCCGCGCTGGGCGTGTTGCTCGAGAAGACGGGATTGTGCTCGCAGGGCGAGGTGCTCACGGCCGACGGCGCACCGGCAGGGCTTCGCCAGCGCTTCCAGGCGACGCGTCTGAATACGTTCGACCGGTTCGGGTCGCACGCGTATCAGCACCTGAAAAGCAACGATGAAATCCGCCGGCTGCTCGCCGCCCTGCAGCCCGACCCGGCGAAGGTGCTGAACGTGGACAAGTACTTCTCACGCCCCGCGCCAATCGGGTGCGCGCTGCGGGTGGTCCGTTGACGGCGATGGTCGCCGCGTCGAAGGCGTTCCTCAAGCGCAGCGCGCTCCTGCGCCGCGTCAATGCGGCGATGAAGAATGCGGAGCTGGAGCGACGATCGCGGCAGGTGGCGGCGCACTATGCGCAACGCCTGGCCGCCACGCCGGTGGACGATCGCGCGGAGCACGTCCGCGAGATGGTCGCCGCGAGAATGCGCCGCGACAACGTGCGCAGCCTCGACGGCCTCACGCGGCGGCCGAGGATCTTTCTCGTCGGCACCGAGTACGAGCAGGAACGCGCCGGCTTCATTCAGGGACTCGAGAAGTGGGGCGACGTCGTTCCGCTCGTCCGGGCCGATGGCACCTATGGCCTGACGCCCGGGGTCGGGCGATACGACCGCGCGACCATCGACGAGAACAGCCGTCAGCTGGTGGAGCAAGTGGACCGTGCGCGCGCGGCGCACGGCGTCGACGTGCTCATCGGCACGATGGTGGCGCAGTACGTCAGCGTCGAAGCGCTGCAGGCGGTTCGGGCGCGCGGCATTCCAGTGCTCAATATCGCGATGGACGATCGGCTCATCGATCACTGGGGCACCCATGACGGCATCCGCCTCGGCGCGATGGGCCTGACGCCTGGTGTCGATCTCGTCCTCCAGACGACGGCGGAATACGTGCCGCGGTACCTGGTCGAAGGATGTCCGGCGGTGTACTGGCCGTTCGGCAGCGATCCGGATCTGTTCCGGCCCGCCGCCGCCAAGCGCTACGACGTGTGCTTCGTCGGCAACAACTACGGCTGGCGGGGCGATCTGATCCGGGAGATCGCCGCCGCGGGTGTCAACGTCGAATGTTTCGGCCGGGGCTTTCCGAACGGGCACATCGGCGCCGACCGCGTGCCGTCCGTCCTGGCCCAGTCGAAAATCGTGCTGGGCGTCGGCACGATCGCGCACTCGCGGCACATCGTGACGCTCAAGCTGCGCGATTTCGATGCGCCGATGTCCGGCAGCTTGTACGTCACCACCGCGAACCCCGATCTGCACCGCCACTACCGTGTGGGCGAGGAGATCGTCATGTACGATTCGGCGCGCGACTGCATCCGGCTGCTCAAGTATTTCCTGTCGCATGGCGCCGAGCGTGAGCGGATCGCCGCGGCCGGTCGCGCGCGTGCGCAGCGGGAACACACATGGCAGCAGCGACTCGGAGCGGCGCTGTCGATCGTGGGGCTTCAAGGCGCCGGCTCCGGAGAGGAGGAGCCGAATGCGTCAGCGGGATGCGGTTCTGACGGGAAAGGTGATGCTGCAGCGGTTGATGGCGGCCGTGCGCCGGCCGGCCGCTCCGGTTCGCGTTGACGACATTGTCGACAGCGCAGCGGGAAAGTCGATTGTCGACCAGTTTCACGTGCTGTGGTACGGGTCGGAGGCCGCGGCCGGGGTCACGTGGCAGGGCCAGCCCGTTCTCAAGAGCCCGTTCGATCTCTGGATGTACCAGCAGCTGATTACGTCGACGCGTCCGGATGTGATCATCGAAACCGGCACGCATCGCGGCGGCTCGGCGCTCTTCTTCTCCGATGTCGCGCGACTTGCGGGCCATGACATGGACGTGATCACGATCGACTTCAACCCGAAACTGGCCTACGACCCGGCGCCGCACCGGATCTTTCCGATTGCCGGGATTTCGACGGCCGGAGAGACGATCGACGCCGTCCGCACGCTGCTCTCCACGCGGCATTCGCGTCCGCCGACGGTGATGGCGGTGCTGGACTCGGACCATTCGAAACAGAACGTGCTCGACGAGCTGCGGCTCTACGCCGGGTTCGTGTCGGTCGGCCAGTGGCTCGTCGTCGAGGACACGAACGTCAACGGCCATCCCGTGCTGCCCGGCCACGGCGACGGCCCCTACGAAGCGGTGGCGGACTTTCTCCGCGCCAACCCGGCGTTCGAGCCGGATCGCTCGTGCGAGCGCTTCCTCTTTACGCAGAATCCCGGCGGCTGGCTGCGGCGCGTCAGGAACTGAGTGACCATCGACCCGCTCATCTCGGTCTGCATCCCGGCGTACAACCGCGCCGAGGTGCTTCGCGCGCTGCTCGATTCGATCATCGCGCAGGACTTCGACGACTACGAGATCGTCGTCTGCGAGGACGCGTCGCCCGAGCGGCTGCAGATTCGGGAGGTGGTGGCGACCCTGCCCGAGCCGGCACGTGCGCGCGTGCGCTACCTCGAGAACGAGACGAATCTCGGCTACGACGGTAACGTGCGAAACGTCATCGCGCGGGCGCGCGGCGAGTACTGCCTGCTGATGGGCAACGACGATCTGATGTGCGCCGGCGCGCTCAGAAAAGTGGCGGACGGCGTGCAGCGGTACCACGACGTCGGCGTCGTGCTCAGAACCTATGCGTCGTTCGACGAGTCGCCGGACGAGATCAACCAGGTCTTCCGGTATTTCGATCGCGAGCGTCTCTTCGAGGCGGGGGCGGCGACGATCGTTGCGTTCTTCCGGCGCAGCGTCGTCCTGCCGGGCATGGTGATTCGCCGCGAGGACGCCCTCCGTCACGCGACGGCGGAATTCGACGGCACGCTCCTCTACCAGTTGTATCTGGTCGGCCGTATCCTGGCCGAGAAGAACGGCCTCTTCCTGCCCGACGTGCTGACCCTCTACCGCAATGGCGGCGTGCCGTATTTTGGAAACAGCGCAGCGGAGCGCGGCAAGTTCGTGCCGGGCACGATCACGCCCGACGCCTCGTTGCACTTCATGGCCAGCATGCTCCGGATCGCCGCCGCCGTCGAACAGCGAACCGGGCTCCGCGTCTACCAGCCGATCGTCCGGGATTTGAGCAACTACTCGTATCCGTTCATCGCGATCCAGGCCGGCCAGCCGTGGTCCGTGTTCGCCCGATACAGCTGGCGCCTGGGGCGGCTGGGGTTCGCGCGCTATCCGCTCTTCTTCGTCTATCTGGGCTCGCTCGTGTTGCTCGGTCCGAGGGGCACCGAGTGGGTGATCAAGGAGATCAAGCGGCGGCTCGGCCGGACGCCCGTGCTCGGCGACGTCTATCAGGGGCGTCCCGTTTGAGGATCGTTCTCGCCGGCGACTGGCATTCGGCGGTCCACGAGCAGCCGATGGCCGACGCGCTCCGGCGGCTCGGGCACGACGTCACGCGGTTCGCGTGGCACACCTATGCGCCGCATCGCGCGAGCGGCGCGTCCGCCTATCGTCCGCCGACACTGTGGCGGCGCGTTCAGAACAAATACCTGTTCGGGCCGATGCTGCGCCGCATCAATGCGGATCTGCTCGCACTGGTCGCGGCGCAGCAGCCCGACATGTTGTTCGTCTACCGCGGGACGCACATCCAGGCCGCCACGCTCCGGGCGGTTCGTGCGCAGTCGCCGCACACGGTGCTCGTCGGCTACAACAACGACGATCCGTTCGCGCCAGGGCAGCCGCAGTGGCCGTGGCGCCACTTCATCGCGGCGGTGCCGGAGTACGACCAGGTCCTGGCCTACCGTCCGCACAATACGCGCCATCTCGAAGCCGCCGGCGCCCGCGCGACCGGGCTCCTCCTGCCGTGGTTCGTCCCGCAGGTGCATCGCCGCCTGGAGCTGGCGGCGGAGGATCGTGCGCGATTTTCGTCCGACGTGGTGTTCGTCGGCCACTTCGAGGCCGACGGACGGCAGGCGGCGCTCGAGGCGCTGGCCGTCGACGGCGTGCATCTGCGCATCTTCGGCCCGGGCAGCGGATTTCCCGGCTACGACTGGAACGGGGTGTTGAAGGCCTCGGCGCCGCTTCGCCATCTGGCGCCCGTGCACGCGGTGTGGGGCGACGAGTACGTGAAAGCGATCTGCGGCGCGCGCATCGCGCTGTGTTTTCTGTCCAAGCGCAATCGCGACGTCTACACGCGGCGCTGCTTCGAGATTCCGGCGACCGGCACGCTCATGTTGTCCGAATACTCGCCGGAGCTCGCCGCGATGTTCCGCGAAGGCGTGGACGCGGAGTACTTTCGCAGCGCCGCCGAACTCGTGGACAAGGTCCGCTTCTATTTGCGCAGCGAGAGCGCGCGATCGAAGGTTGCGGCCAGTGGTCATCAGCGCGCCTACGCCGGCGGGCACGACGTCGATTCCCGCATGCGCGACCTCATCGCAGAGCTCACGCGCGGCGGCTCGCGGAAGCAGGTCATCTGAGCGGCATGCGATCGGAGTCGCTCGCCATGAGCGCGGCCCGGCGCCTCGGCTTCGAGCGGCTCGCCTGGGGGTTGCGGCGGTTGCACTGCCCGGTGCCGCGCGACGCGCTCGTGCTCGAGGTCGGCTCGGGCGGCAACCCCTACGCCCGCGCCAACGTGCTGCTCGACGCCTATCCGGACACGCGCGAACGGCACTGGGTTCCGCTGACCGTCGATCGACCGTTCGTCTTCGGTTTCCTCGAGCGGCTGCCGTTCAAGGACAAGGCGTTCGACTTCGTCGTCGCCTCTCACGTGCTCGAACATTCGCCCGAACCCGAACGCGCGCTC
>JABFWM010000138.1 GCA_013362195.1 Acidobacteriota bacterium | reverse complement strand
ACGCCGGTGGTCTGCACGGTCTCGAAATTCACGAGCGCCTTGCGATAGTTGAGCGTCGCGCGCAGCTCGTTGTTCTGCGCGTCGGCGAAGTCGCGCTGCGCCTGGACGACCTCGTAGTTGGTGCCCATGCCGACTTCGAACTTGCTCTGCGCGGCCTCGAGGCGGCGCTGCGCCAGTTCGCGCGCCACGCCCGTCGCCTGCACGCTCTCGAGCGAGCTCTGGACGGTGAGCGCCGCGCTCGCGACATCGGTCGCGATCTGGAGCTCGAGCGCCTTCAGGTTCGCCTGCGATTGATCGAGCGCGAGCTTCGATCGCGCGACGTTCGCTTCCTGCGCGCTCCGCCCGAGTGGATACGCGAAGTTGACGCCGACGGTCCAGTTCGGCGCGTCGAAGCCGCCGATGTTGCGGAGCGCATCGAGATAGCCCGACAGCGCGACGAGGGTCGTGCTCGTCGAGCGGATCCCCGTGATCGGATCGATGATCGGCGTCGTCGCGAACTGGTTGCCGCCGATGCCGGCCAGCCCGTAATTCGCGGTCAGGTTCAGCTGCGGGCGCGTGGCGTCCACCTGCGCGCGCAGATTGATGTCGCTGATCCTCAGGTTGTTCTTCGACTGCTGCAGGTCCGTGCGCTCGTGCAGCGCCCGCGTCACCGCCGATTCGAGGTTAATCGGTTCCGGCGTGGACGGCGGGCGGTCCACCGGATTGATCGACGACGTCCACAGCGGATCGTCCGTGCCGCTGACGATCAGCCGCTTCAACGCGAGCTCGGACGTGCGCACGGTCGCCTGCGCCTGCACCAGCGCCTGGCGACGGTTGGCCTGCTCGGCCTGCGCGGTGACGATGTCGATCGGCGCGAGCGTGCCGATTTCCACGCGCGCCTGGTTGTCCTGGACGAGCCGCGACGACAGATCGACCGAGTTCTGCGCCGCCTCGACCGCCTGAATCGCGTAGACCAGATCCCAGTACGCGTTCCGCACGCTCGCCTGCGTGGAGACGGTAGTCGCCTGCAGCGAGATCTCGTCGTTCTGCTGGCTGATGCGATTGGTCTGCAGCGCCGCGCGCGTCGAGTCGATGCGGAAGCCGCGCATGAGCGGCTGCGTCAGGCTCGCGGTGAGTCCGCTGTTGTAGGTGGGATTGCGCAGCTGAATGGCGGCGGGGCTGTTGATCCGGTTGTTCGTCCAGTTCACCGTGTAATTGCCGCCGCCCCACCAGAGATTCTGCGCCACGCCGGAGGACCACGACGCGGTCGTCGTGGCCGACGCCTGCGTGATGCCCTGCGTGGTCTGCGTCGGGAAGCGGGTGTTCCGGTTCTGGTTGAAGGCCGACGTCAGGTTCACGCGGTAGTTCTCGTCGAGCGCGGCAATGCTGAAATCGGTCAGGCGCGGCGTGATCCGCGCGACCGAGATGTCGATGTTCTTGTCGAGCGCGCGCGACACCGCGTCGGCGATCGTGAGGTCGACGCGCGGGCCGGGCGTCGTGAACGGCGTGCGCTGACCATTCACCGGCGTCGGCGCAGGCTGCACCTGCTGCAGCGCCTGCTGCACCAGTTCACGGACGTGCGCCGCATCGGCATCGCCCGCTTTCTGCTGCGCGAACGCGGACGGCGCGATCAGTGTGACGACGAGCCCGGCGGCAGCCGTCAGCAGTACGTTCTTCCTCACAGGAGCCTCCAGAAAAGTCATTGCCCGGACAAACAGGAATTCGCGAAGGGGGCCGCGTCAGTGGCGGCGATCGGACGGGCCGGGTCCGCGCCGGCTGCTCTCACGGCGATCACGGAGCGCCTTCAGCTTGACCCGCTGTTCGGGCGTGAGGACGCGATTCATGCGGTAGAGCATCAGCACGCGCGACTTGTTGGCCTCGGTACGCGTGCTCTCCACCTTGTCGACGTGCGCCATGATAGTCGCCTCGTCCGCGGCATCGCGAATCATCTGCGACAGCGTGTCTTCGAGCTGATCGAGGCGCTCCCGCAGTTCCTTCAAGCGCGGAAACGCGTTTTGCCAGATCTGCTCGATCGCGGCTGACTGTTGATCGGTGATGCCGAGTTCGGTGCGTTCGGGCTCGTCGGCCCACCAGCGCGGCGGCCGCCGATCGCCCGACTTCTGCGGCGGCTGCTCGTACGCGGTGATGCCGTGCACGCACGCCACGGCCGGGGAGCTGAACGCGGGAATCGCGAGGAGGGCCGCAACGGCCCACGCAAACTGACGTGCCATCGGTCGTGCTGTCTCCAGTGGAACTACAACGGCTGATACGACTCGCGACACGCGCGCGTTTACCGCCGGTGGGTAGCGCGGTGCCCTCACACGGCCCCGCCGCGGTCCCGTAAATATCACGACTGCGGGTATTTGTCGTGGCATGTCGCTTGCCTCGCAGAACCCTGTTCCGGCGATCGGGCCGGCTCGTCACGAGGGGAGAAGGGCCATGCGTGGAGCGCTGATCGGATGTCTGGTCGTGGCCGCCCTGCTGGTCGGCCTCGCCATCGGGCGGGCCTCGGATCGTGACGAAACCGTCGTGACGGCGCAGGTCAGTTCCGCGGAGCACGAGACGGAGGAAGGCTACTTCTCGCTGGGACCCGACGCCACGGTCCTGGCCAAACCGGGCACCGAACTGCACCGGTTCCTGGCCCGCCAGAACGGCCGCAAAGTGCGCGTCACGCTGACTCTTGTCGGCGGCCAGGAGCTTTCCAGGCTCGAACGGTGAGGCCCCCGGCCCGAGGCTCAGGGCTTGTGGGCGACCCGGGAGGAGAGCTGGCGCAATGTGCCCGCTCAGGGCAACCGCCATGGGTCACCACGAGCCTTGAGCCTCAGGCCGCCGTGAATCTCTCCAGCGTCTCGATCACCTGGCCGACGATGTTGTTCGGCGTCGAGGCGCCCGCCGTGAGTCCCACCACCACACGGCCGGACGGCAGCCAGTCGCTGGACAGCGTTTCCGGCGCGTTCGCGGTCGACGGCGCCCCGATCGGCCGGTGCCGGATGTGCGCCGGCGACACCAGGCAGTCCGGATCCGCGATGTGGTACGTGCGCACGTGTGCGGCGCAGATGCGGGCGAGATTGCAGGTATTGCTGCTGTTGTAGCCGCCGACGACGATCATCAGATCGAGCGGCTCCGACGCGAGCAGGGCTTCCACGGCGTCCTGCCGCTCCTGCGTGGCGCTGCAGATCGTGTCGAACGCCCGGAAGTGTTCCGCGACGTGCGCGTCCCCGTACCGCGCGCGGATGGCGCGCCCGAACATCTCGCCGATCTCGAGCGATTCCGACATCAGCATGGTCGTCTGGTTCGCGCAGCCGACGCGCCTCAGGTCGACGTCGGGATCGAAGCCGGGCGACACCGCGTCGGCGAAACGCGCCAGGAAGGCCTGCCGATCGCCGCCGCGCTCGATGTAGTCGCAGACCATGGACGCTTCGTCGCGATCGAGAACGACGAGGTAGCGCCCGCCCGGATACTTCAGCGCCTGCGACGCGGTCGCGCGCGTCTCCTCGTGCCGCACCTTGCCGTGGATGACGGCGGTGAATCCGTCCTGCGCGTAGCGGACGACGTTCTTCCAGACGTTCAGCACCGACCCGCAGGTGGTGTCGACGAGCGTGCAGCCCTGCTCCGTCAGCCGCAGCATCTCGTTCACGGTCACGCCGAATGCCGGCAGGATCACCACATCGTCCGGACCGAGCGCATGCCGGTTCTCCGACGGATCGCTCAGAAAGCGGATGCCGGCGGCGCGGAGCCGATCGTTGACGTGCGGGTTGTGGATGATCTCGCCGGTCAGGAAGACGCTGCGCCCGGGGAAGCGCGCACGCGCCTGGTAGGCGTAGTCGACGGCGCGATCGACGCCGTAACAGAAGCCGAACTCGCGCGCGAGGTGCAGCGTGAGGCGTCCGGCGTCGAAGCGGAAGTCGGAGGCGCGGACCTCGTCGACCAGCGTGCTGTGGTACGCGGCGGCAAGTTCCCCGGCAACGGCCTCTTTCATGTCGAGGCCCTTCCGGAAGATCAGCGGCTGGGTCTTGCTCACGTCAGCGCGGACGGTCCATCAGGTCGCGGGCGTGGGGCGTCATGTCGTCGAGCGGCAGCAGTGCGCTGCTGACGCGGGCGCGCAAGAACGTGTCGGCATCGGAGAGCAAATCCTCCTCGCGCGGCCGCGACGCCGGGATGACGCTGGCGTTCGCGCGCGCGCCGCTGGCCGCGGCGGTCAAGTGGGCCCCCGACTTCGCGGCGCGCGTGGACCGATCCAGCGATCGATAGGTGTCGAGCACCTGGCCGAGGCCGACGCCCGCGATGAGGCCGGCGGCAGCCGCGACCGTGACCCACCGGCGCACGTGCGAATGCCCGCTGATGACGGCGCGCGCGGCCTTCGGGAACGTCAGCACGCGCGCGGGCTGCGCCATGGCCTCGAGCCGACGGGCGATCTGCGCCTGCTGCGCCGCGAGGCGATCCATCGGGAACGCATCGTCCGCCTCGGCGCGCATGTCGTCGCCGATCCCGAGCACCCACTGATCGAACGCCTCGAACCGCGCGCGGCACTGCGCGCAGCCATCGAGATGCGGATGGCCGCCGCCCACCGCCCAGAGGCGCGCGAAATCACGGTCGGTCAAATGGCCGAGGCCGAGGCGTTCAAGAAGTGACACGGCGTTTCCCTTTCAGTTCCGCCGGCGCGGCGGTCCCCCGATCGGCGGCCAGCAACGTGCGCAGCTTGCGGATCGCACGAAACAGGTGCACGCGCACCGTCGACTCGTTGAGGCCGGTCAGCGCACTGACCTCGCGGGAGGTGCAGCCCTCGACGTGACTGAGCACGAACACCGCGCGCTGCCGTGCCGGCAGCCTGGCGAGCGCGTCAGCAATCTGGCGCCGCCGCTCGCGCGAGAGCACCGAATCCTCCGGCGACGGCCCGCCGCTGGCGACGCGAGCCGTGAGGTCGCGTTCGGCCGGTGCGTGCTCGCTGGCGCCGGTCACCCGTCCCATCGGCACGAGCCAGCGCTCGCGGCGCGTCCGCGCCTTGATGCGATCCAGACATCCGTTGATCAGGATGCGCGTGAACCACACGTCGAACGGCAGCTCCTCGCGAAAGGTGGAGAGGTGCGAGTACGCCTTCACGAACGCGTCCTGTACCGCCTCGTCGGCCTCCGCGCCGTCGCGCAGGTAGTGGTACGCGATGCGGCCCGCCCGGCGCTGATGGCGCGCGACGAGCTCCGAAAAACGGTCGCGCGCCTCGGCGTGCTGCCCGTCGGCCTGGAACGCCTTGACGGTCCTCGCGGCCGCGGCATCCGCTTCGCGAGCGGCCGTGTGAGCTGGTGACGTGCCTGCCATGTAATACGCCCGCGGCGCGACGACGTTTACCGTCAGCCGAGCCGCACGTCCTTCCATTATACCGGCGGGCGCTGACATACCGGCTGATGGCGCAGCGCCCGACGGGCTCGGACTTCGTGTTCGCCCGGCTCCGCTACGATTCCGGGGACTGGGACTATAACCCGAAGGTCGCGGCCGACGTCCTCAACGCCATCGTCGAATACACGACCATTCCGGTCTATCCGGAGGAAGTCGTCATTCCCGCCGATTCGAGCGAGCTCCTGTCGTTCCCGTTCCTGTTCATGACGCGACACACGCTCGTTCGCTTCAGCC
>JABFWM010000005.1 GCA_013362195.1 Acidobacteriota bacterium | reverse complement strand
ACCGACGTTCGTGTGATACGAGATGATGTAGGTGGTGTTCGCGGTGATTTGGACCGCGGTCGAGAAGGACGCCTGCTGCCAGCCCGACGCCGTTTCGCTCCCGAACGTCACCGTCGCCAGCCGCGTTCCGGTCGACGACCACAGGTTGCCCACGTGCGTGCCGGTGTTCGCGGTGCTCTTGTAGAAGCGCACGCCGGTGATGTATCCCGCGACGTCGCTGTAGAACTTGGTCCCGAGTTCGACCGCATTGGTGTCGGCCGCCGACGGGACGGTCGGCACGGTGGTGGTGCGCCACAGCGAGGTGCAGGGGCACGTGCCCGGAATGATCGTGAGGGTGACGCCGGCGCCGGGACTTTCGATGTTGCCGCTGTCGTCGATGCCGCGCGCGCGGATGTTCGCCGTTCCGGGAGAGCCGGGCGTCCACTCGTAGCTCCACACGCCGGAGGACAGGCTGGCCTGGCGCCAGGTCGCGCCATTGTCCACCGACACTTCAACTGCCGAGACGATGCCGCCGGCGTTCTCGGTCACGGTGCCGCTGATCGCGATGCGCGCGCCGCTTTCCACCGACGAACCGGCCGCCGGCGCGACGATCGTCGTCGTGGGGGCGGTGAGGTCGGCCGACATCGACGCCGCGATCAGCGGACGCGCGGGATCCGCGCCGGTCTGCAGCGTCCGCGGCTGCACGCCCATGTCCGCCAGCAGGTTCACCGTCGCCTGCTGCATCGATTGATCGGCGGGGATGCCCTGCGTGCGATCGTGCTGAGAGTCGAGGCCCCAGGACCACTGCACGGTGCCGGCGCCAAACACGAGCGCGCCGCTCGTGTGGCGGTACAGCGTGAGACTGTGCGTCGCGGTGCCGGCCGCGACGTTGATGCCGTAGTCGGTCACGCGTTCGGCCGCGGTGAGCGTCGTCAGCGACATCCGGATCAGGCCGGCGGGCAGGCGGCCGTTGTCAATCACCTCGTCCCATTCGTAGCCGAGGGTCTCCGTCGGCGTGCGATAGCCGCCAGTGTTGGTCGACGGACTGGCGGCGGCGGCGGTGTTGCGCCAGAACCGCATCGCCGCCATCGAGGCGGGGACTTTCATGCGGTCGCTGCAGCAGTTCACCATCCAGAGCTGGCCGATGAGCGAGTTCTCGGGGTTGTCGCCGCCGGCGGCGGGGAAGCTGGGATCGCGCCAGGTGCCGGTCCACGGCTGCGCCGGATTCGGATCGACGCGGCTGCCGCGGCCGAACGTCTCCTTGTAAGAGACCAGCGTCCGGTAGCTGGTGGCCGAGCTGTCAATCGACGGCTCGTAGCGCGTCTTCCAGAACATTTCGTTGCCGCTGAAGAACGCGAGGTGGACGCCGGCGTTGCGCGCGCCTTCGACGTGCGCGCGCTGGTCGGCCGACCAGTATTCGTCGTGACCGACGGAGAAGAACGCCTTCGGGCGGACCGCGCTGGTCAGACCGATCGACAGATTCGCGCCGAGGCGATCCGTGTCGTCCGCGGTCGAGTACTTCACGTCGTAGCCGTTGGCCTCGAGCCAGCGGACCATCGGGTATTCAGCGTTGAACACGAAGCTTTGCGGATCGAGGACGCGCGTGTCGAACGGCCGGTTGTAACTGACCTTGCCGGCGCGCGCCGGGCAGCTGTATTTGCCGGCGCTGCTGTCGAGCGGCTGGCCGCAGTACAGGCTGTTGCCGCCGTAGCGGTTGTAGGCCTGCCACGTCGCGTCCGACGTCTGGAACAGCACGTCCGCGGCGCGGGTGTCGTCGCGGACGATGAAGTAGATGTGACTCGACGCCGCCGCATTGTCGGATCGCGTCAGCTTGGCGATGAAGATCCCCGAGGTGACGCCGGTCGTGTTCCAGGATCCGGCGACCGCCCAGTTGCCGCAGTCGACGAGCCCCGACGCGGCGTCGGTGAGACACGCGGGCTGGCTCGTGGCGGCCGCGATCTCGGCGGCGGTGGGGGCGACGGTCGCGATGTGCCGCGCCCCGAACCCCTGGTAGTACCCCAGTCGGTAAATGTCAATCGTGTAACCGGGCGCGGTCGTCTTGATCTTGAACGAGACGACGCTGCCCTTGTTCACGCTGATGTCGGTGGCAAATCCCTGGAGGGTGGGATCGCCCGCCCCCTGCACGTCCCACTCGCTCTGAGGACTGCCCGCGAGGCTGTTCTCCGTGACGATGGGGTTGATCGCTTGCGCTTCGAGGGTGGGCCGGACGGCACTGCCGGCCGCAAGAATCGCCGCGGCGCACGCGGCGCCGAACAATCGAACCGCGGTGCGCTTGCTCACGAATGTGTTCCTGTGCATCACTGCTCACCGACTCACAGACCATCGCGTTCGTACACACGTGTCGCGTCGCCGTGTGCCGCTTGGTCGATTGGGTTAGCGACTGGGTTTGCGGTCGGGGGTAGCAACGAACGGTCCAGCCAGGAATCGTCCGTGCGCAGAAGCGCGCAACGAATCACATAACGTCAGTCATTCGGAGGGGATAGCTCGTGCGCACCGGCGATCGCGGCGGCGGACTCGCCGCTCACGAAGTCGCGCACAGGAAGAAGTGACGGTCGACAGCGAGAACTAAGTACGTGGACGGGCAGACTTCGTGACACACGTCCGCTACGCAGCAGAAGTGTCCGCCGTACACGCGCGTCCGGGCGGAGCGCGGTCGCGTTCCGCCCGGACGTGTTGAAGAAAGAGAGATTCCGCCGCGCCGCGTCTTGACGCGTCGCGCGCGCTATCGTGGGATCGACGGGCTCGCCACGTCGAGCGCGATGTCCAGGGGCGACAGCGCCCGGTTGAAGATCTTCACGTCGTCGATGACGCCTTTGAAGAGTTCACCCCATCGTGCGTTGCCGCCGATGGAAAGAGCGCCGTTCGACTGCACGATCGTGCCGAGGATGCCGATCACGCGGGCCGCCGGCAGGCCATTGACATAAATCGTCAGCGTGCCATTGCTGAACACCGCCGCGAGGTGCTGCCAGGCGTTCGCCGACAGCCGGATCGGCGACGTCGCGTGACGATCGGATGCGCTCCCCGTCGTTCGGAGATAGGTGCCCGCTCCGCCGTCCGTGTCGCTGTTGGCATACAGGGCGTAGCCGACACCGGTGCCGGCGGCGCCGCTGTCCTTCAGGATCACGTTCATCCAGCCAGCCACCGAGTCGGGCCGGACCCACGCTTCCAGCGTCATCGCCGACGAGAGGTCGAGCGACGACGTGATGCCGGGATCCGGGATGGTGATGAACGCGCCGGCCGCGCCGGTCAAGCGCACCGCACCGCCGGCCATGGCCGAGCGATCCAGCGTCCGTATGACCCCGCCGCCGACCGGGAACGTGCCGTCGTTCGCCACGTCGGTGCCGACGCCGGATGCCGCATCACGGACGGTCGTGCCAGCGGCCTCGTTGAAGTCGTACGACGCGACCAGCCCGTTGTTGCGCACGTTGACCCGCACGTCGGCCGACGAGGTCGCCGTGCCGGCGCTGTCGTAGGCAATCGCCTTGATCGCCGGCCGCGCCATGGCGGGGAGGACCGTATCGACCACGCTGCGCGAGTTCCACGTCACCGCATAGGTTCCGTTGACGGCCGTCGTGGCCGATCCGACGACCACGTTGTTCACGAGGAAGTCGACGCGCGAGACGGTCCCGATGCCCGGCGCCGCCGCGTAGAGCGAAACGTTGCCGCCGACGGTCGACAGGTTGGCGGGCCCGGTGACGATCACCGGCACGCTGATGGTCAGGATCTGCGGCGCGCTCGTGTCCGATCCGCCGTTCAGCGTGCCGCCGTTGTCGTGCAGCCGCACGGACACGTGCGCCACGGGGTTGACGCCGGTGAGCGTCGGCGCAATCACATACGCCAGGACCCCGTTCGCCACGATCGTTGGCGGCACCAGGAAGAGCGCGGGGTTGTCGTTCGTGACGATGAAGTTCAGCACCTGCGCCGCTTCATTGGCCGGTCCTGGGCTCAGGTTCGTCGCCCAGTTCGCGACGATCTGTGCGCCGGCGCCGGCGATCACGTCGGCGCCTTTCGTAAAGGTCGGCGCATCGTTGACGGAAATCACGGTGATCGCAACCGTGCCGACCGCCGATGCGCCGTGGCCATCGCTCACCGTGTAGGTGAACGTGTCGGGGCCGAAGTAGTCGGCGGCCGGCGTGTAGGTGACCGCGCCGCCGCCGGGCGCGACGGCCGCTGTCCCATGGGCGGCGGCGGTCACGCTCGTGACGGTCAGGGTCTGGGTCGGATCGTCGACGTCGTTCGCCAGCACATTGATCAGTGTGCTGCCGCTGTCCTCGAGCACCGACGCGGTGTCGGCTCCGGGGACCGGCGCGCAGTCGACGAGCAACGCGACCGTGCCCTCGGTGCTCGTGTTCGTGCCGTCCGTGGCCGTGTACTTGAACGACGCCGGACCGCACGCCGCCGGCGGCGCGGTGAACGTGAACGAGCCGCTGTCCGCGAGCGTCACGCTGCCGTTCACGGCGGAACCCGCCGACAGCACCGCGCGCAGCGCGTTGTGCGCGTAGTCATTGGACAGGACGCCCGGGACGGCGACCGTGAGGGATCCCTGGTAGTCGACCGGATACACGCCGTCGTTCTGCGCGACGGGGGCATCGCCCGGGACCATCGACGAGCCCACGTTCCAGACGCTCGCGTGAGTGCTGATCACGGTCAGCCGCACGTCGCCATTGAGGGCCGCGCCGCCCTGCCGCACCGTGACGCATGGATCCAGGTTCGCAGCAGGAATCTGCGCCAGGCCCGGACAGTCGGGAATTCGCACGCCGTTCCTGAACAGTTGCACCGTCAGCTCGCTCTCCCCGGGCAGCAGCATTGTGCGATCGATCGTGAACACGAGCCGCAGCGGGTTCGCCACGGGCGCGACCACCTCCGACCCGTCAGGGTTCAGGACGGCAACGTTCACCTGGTGGTTGAGGAAGGTGTAGCCGGCCGGCGGCTGCGATCCCGCGATCACGCCCTCCGCAATCCGGATCGTTGCCGCCGCCGGAGACGTCACCGCGCTGGTCAGCGGGTCGGCCGCGCTGGCATCAGCGCCCGTGCTGACCGTGCCGCCGGCGTTCACCGGCTGCGAGACCGCCTGCAAGGCGACCGTCAACGTCACGGTCGCCGTGCGCCCCACGGCGTTGAAGTGATCGACGCTCGCGTAGGTGAACCCATCCAGGCCCACGAAGTCCGGCGCCGGCGTGTAGTCGAACGAGCCGTCGCTGTTCAGCGTCAGGCTGCCGTGCGCAGGCCCCGAGACGAGCTGCGCGTGCAGCGGCGCGGTGTCTTCGACCTCGATGTCGTGATCGTTGGCCAGCACTCCCGGCGCGGCGACGTGAAGCGGCTGGTTGAGCACCGCCGTGTAGGCGTCCGGTTCCGTGATCGGCGGATCGTTCACCTGCCGCACGTCGATCTGCACCGTGGCCGGTTGGCTCGACAGCTGTCCGTCCGACGCGACGTAGACGAATGCGTCGGGACCGGCGTAGTTCGGGTTCGGCGCATAGGTGAACGCGCCGTTCGCGCCGAGTGCCACCACCCCGTGCGCCGGCGCCGCCACCAGGACCGCCGACAGCGGGTCGCCGTCGGCATCCCGATCGTTCTGCAGCACGCCGCTCGCCGGCACGCTCAACGTCGAATC
>JABFWM010000078.1 GCA_013362195.1 Acidobacteriota bacterium | reverse complement strand
GGCATCCCCGTTCGCGGGATCCCCTTTCGCCCGATCGTCTTTCGCGGGATCTTTTTTCGAGATCCCGTAGCTTCCACCTTCAGGTGGAAGCACCTCGTCGTCAGGTGGAAGCCCCTGGTCGTCCGGTGGAAGCTCCCCTGGTTTTTCGATCACGCGCGTGAGATAGCCCTGCTCGTCGGCCTCGACGATCGCAAACGCCTTGACGCGATCCGCGGGGATGTTGCTCGTCCGCACCAGATCCCCGGCCTCGAAGGCGAGCAGGCCGGGTTCGTCGAGCGCCGCCAGATCGCGGAGCGCCGGCACGGGATACAGATTATCGGCGTTCATCGCGAGAAACGGCTCCCCTGCCGCCCATCGCTCCGCCGCGAGCACCGCGTTCGCGGTCCCGAGCGGCGCGTCCTGCACGACGAAGGCGACGCGCAGCCTGGCCGGCGCGTGCGCGTCGAAATGCCGTCGGATGATCTCGTGATCCGGCGCGACGACGAGCGCGACGTCGGTCACGCCGGCATCGCCGGCGGCGCCGAGGACGTAGTCGATGAACGGCCGGCCGTTGATCGGCATCATCGGCTTCAGGCCGGCGTCCGCCGAGCGCTGCTGATCGGGCGTGAGCGTGACGGCGGGGTCGGCTTCGCGCATGCGGGTCCCGAGGCCGCGCGCGAGCACGACGGCGCGCGTGGTGTGGATGACCGCCACGTGCCCGCTACATGTGGACGATCGGCAGCGGCGGCGTGTGCTGCCATCGGCCGCGCGTGAAGTCCGGGAAATCGACCGGCGCGGACCTGCTGCCGACCGACTGCGCGCTCAGGTGCACGACCGCGCTGAGCGCCGCCGCGTCGTACACGTTCATGTCGGTCGGCTGTCCTTCACGCAGGCACTTGATCAGGCGGTAGTCTTCGATGAAGTCCATGCCGCCGTGCCCCGCGCCTTTCGCCATCGCGTCGATCTCTTTCCACAGCGGATGGTCGAATTCCGCGAGCAGCGCAGACGACTCCTGCCACTCGTCTGCCTTGCCCCTCCCCTAGATGTAGACGCGATCGGGATAGCCCTGAAAGAGGCCCCTGGTGCCCTGCACGAGGTGAATGCGGCTGTACGGCCGCGGCAGGTTCGTGCAGTGCTCGACGAGAATCGTGCGGCCGCGCGCGGTCTTGATCAGGCTCGCGTTGACGTCGCCGAGGACGTAGTGTTCCCTGCGCTTCGGCGAGTCGGGCGGCGTGTGCTCGGCGGCCCACGCCTGGAGTCCGCGCGACGGGCCGCTCATCGACACCAGATAGTCGAAGCGATCGCCGCGATTGATGTCGAGACAGTTGGCGACGGGCCCGAGCCCGTGCGTCGGATACAGATTGCCGTTCACCTTCTTCGCCCATTCGCGGCGCCACAGGCCTTCGCCTTCGTCGGCAAACTTGATCGCGCGCAGATCGTGCAGGTAGCCGCCTTCGGCGTGGAGCAGTTCGCCGAACACGCCCTGGCGCACCATGTTGTAGACCATCATCTCCGGGCGATCGTAGTTGCAGTTCTCCATCAGCACGCAGTGCTTGCGGTGTTGCTCGGCCGCGTCGACCAGCGCCCAGCAGTCGTCGAGGGTCATCGCCGCGGGCACCTCGGTGGCCGTGTGCTTCCCGTTCTTCATCGCCGCCAGCATGATCGGCACGTGCCATTCCCATGGCGTCGCGTTGTAGACCAGGTCGACGTCCTCGGTCTCGCACAATCGCTCGAAGTCGCGAGGACCGCGGGTGTAGACGGCGGGCGCGGGATGGCCCTTTGCCGTGATCGCCGTCGTGGCCCAGTCGGTGCGCTCCGGGCGGATGTCGCACACCGCGGCGATCCGGCAGCCCGGGATCCGCAGCAGGTTCTCCACGTGGCTCGATCCCTGTCCGCCAATCCCGACGTACGCGATGCGGACGTTCGGAATCGGCGGCGCGGCGAACGGCGCCGCACCGCCCTGCGCCTGCGGCGTCGCCGCGGCAACGCTCCGGGGGGTCAGCGCACCGGCCGCGATCGCGGTGCCACCAAGCTTGAGGAAGTCGCGTCGATCCATGGCCCCGTATGTTAGCCGATTGCCGCGCGCTCCACCCTCACGGCCGACGGCTCGTCACACGAAGACTACGAAGAGAGGAAGGGTGCGAAGATCGAGCGCCGGCGAGCCGCGCCGCGGCGGATCGCCGATGGGACTCGCGGGGTTCAGCGCTCGTGCTGGCGCGCCCGCGCGGACGTCCACGCCGACGCCCCGAAGACGAGCGCGTTGGCAACGATCACCGGTGAGGCGCCTATGAGGACGCCATAGACAATCCACATCAGGGCGCCGGTCATCTGCACGGCGCGAAGCGTGCGATCGCGCGCGCAGAAATAGGAGGCGACGAAGACGGCCGTCGCGGCCCAGCCGAGATAACGGGTGACGACGTCCATCAGACCACCGCCTCGTCGCCAAGGCGCGCCATCTGCCGGACGGTCACCCGATCGGTCCGCGCCTTTTCCCATTCCTGCAGCGTGAGCCCGTTCTGCTCGAACAAGCCGCGGATGTCGACCGACGTCCAGCGCAGCACCTGTTCGAGGATCGGCACCATGACCGAGCAGGCATTGTCGCTGAGCATGGTGCTGCGCGCGATGCGCGCGAGCTGCATGTTCTCCGAGACCGCGATCGTGAATCCGTCGCGGTTGTTGACGTGCAGCATGACGTGCACGTCGGAGCTGCCGTCGCCCACGTAGATCGTACGGTCCGGCGTCAGCCCGAGCCTCGCTTCAAGTTCCTCGACCACCGCCACTTTCCCGTAGCCCGCCGGGACGCGCCGGATCGAGCGCACTTCGCCCGACTCGTCGTAGTCGAACTCCGTGCCGAAGATCTGCTCGGGCGCGACAATGCCGGCGAGCGCCGATTGAATGACTTCGCGCGGCGCCGCCGAGATCACGAAGAAGGAAAAGCGGGCGCCGTCGAGGCCGCGCTCCAGCAGGTTGATGAGCGCGGGAATATCGTTCCGCAACCGGACGCGCCGGCCGGTCTCTTCGAGGTGCTCGCGGCGGACGCCGCGGAACTCCGGGTCGTGCCGTATCAGATAGGCCAGTTCGCCGCCCTGCTGCACGAGATTGCAGCGCGCGAGCCCGTCGACCTTCCGCTGGAAGTCGCGCACCCCAATGAGCTCGCTGAGCACCAGCCCCGAATCATTGAAGCTGAGCGTTTGATCGAAGTCGGATGCCAGCAGGAAATGCCGCGGTGCCTGAATATCGTTCGCCATAAAGGATCCGTCGCAGAGATTGCCTCACCATTGATATAACAGCACGAGGTAACGTATATGTCAATATTGCCACACATTACCGCAAATCTGATATATTAGCTTTGCATGGCTGCTATACACGAACCGGAGCTCAGCGGCCCCAAGTACCGGCAGGTGTACGCGGCCCTCGAGCAGCAAATCCGCTGCGGCCGCTGGAAGAGCGGGGATCGCCTGCCGAGTGAGGCCGATCTCGTCCGGGCGTTCGGGGCGTCGCGGATCACCATCGGACGCGCCGTGCGCGATCTCCAGGCCGCTGGCCTCGTGGAACGACGAGCGGGGTCGGGCACGTTCGTCAAGCGGCCGTCGGCGAGCCCGGGATATTCGTTCGGCCTGCTGATCCCCGATCTGGGCGACACCGAAATTTTCGAGCCGATGTGCCAGGGGATGATGGCGTCGCCGCTCGCGCGGCAGCACGCGCTCATCTGGGGCGGCATGCCCGGCGGCGACGAGCTGAAAGAGGACCGCGCGTGGGAGCTCTGCCGCCACTACATCGATCGCCGCGTCGCCGGCGTGTTCTTCGCCCCGCTCGAACTGACGCCGGGCAAGGACGAAGTGAACGGCCGCATCGCCGGCGCCTTCGAGGAGGCCGCGATCCCGATCGTGCTGCTCGATCGCACCGTGCTCCCCTATCCCCGGCGCGGCCGGCACGATCTGGTCGGCATCGACAATCGGCGCGCGGGCTACGTCATCACGGAGCACCTGCTCCGGCTCGGCGCGCGGCGCATCGCCTTCGTGGCCCTGCCGCACGCGGCCGCAACCGTTGACACGCGGCAGGCCGGGTACCGCGAGGCGCTCTATACGTGGGATGCCCCTGTCGATCGCGCGCTCGTGTGGCGCATCGATCCGGCGGATCGATCAGAGGTCGAGCGGCGATTCGCGTCGGCGGCACCGGACGGGATCGTCTGCGCGAACGATCGCACCGCCGGGCTGCTGATGCAGACGCTCTTACGCCTCGGCCTCAGCGTGCCGCGCGACGTCCGCCTCGTCGGCATCGACGATGTCGACTATGCCGCCCTGCTGCCGGTGCCGCTGACCACGCTGCGGCAGCCGACGCGGGAGATCGGCGACGCCGCGCTGACGACCATGCTCGAACGACTCGCCCGTCCCGACCGTCCGGCGCGCGACGTCCTCCTGCACGCGCAGCTGGTCGTCCGTGAATCGTGCGGGGGGAAAGGCTCGCGCGACGGCGTCGACGGCCACTAGACCGGCAGCACGATGTTCGAACGCAGGCCGGCGCGGGAAGCGTGACCCGCAGCGTCGTGTCACGGGGGTGCCGCCGATCCGAATCAGCCGGTGACGAACGTGGAAACGCTGGCGAGGCTGCTGCCCGAATACTCGTACGCGACCCCGCGATCAATCTGATCCTGCTCCCGCCGATCCCGTGATCTCGTCGGCAGCGGGACGGCGCCGAAAATACAGAAGGCGGCGCGGTGTACCGCGCCGCCCGGACGTGCCGGGTCTAAAGACCCGGCCTACACGCAGCGATCGATCGTCTTCCTGCATCTTGCCGGATCTAAAGACCCGGCCTACGCGCCTACGCGCAGCGATCGAGCTGCTCCTGCTTCTCCCGGGTCCACAGAGCCGGCGTGCGCGGCGCGATCGATCTATTCCTGGTTCTTGTGAAGGACCTGGGGCTCCGACGCCTTCTTCTTGCCGCCAAGGCCCGTGATCTGAATCACCGGCTCGGCGGGCGCTTCCTTGAGCACGTGCTCGCGATAGAGCGCGGCCATCCGCTCGTGTTCCTGCTGCTGCTTGCGCGCCCGCAGCTTCTCTTCACGCGCGTTCTTCGCCACGCCCAGCTCGTCGAGGTCGGTCTGCTTGCCGGCGGCGACCGCCTCGGGATCGAGCACCAGCGAGTGGTCGTTCGACGACAGCTCGACGTTCTTGCCGCCCGCGTAGATCTGGTGCCGGCCGTGCTCGTCGTACCACTTCGTCAACGTGGCGGTCATGTGCATCTTCTCGATGATGTTCCGCCAGCCGATGCCCGTGTTGTAGGCGCAGAAGGAGATTTCACCCATCTGCGTCGCATACGGGATGATGCACATCTCGGTGCGGCGGAAGTCGTAGTTGAAGAGATCCTGGAACCACATGCCGGCGATGAACAGGAAGTTCCACCGATCGGCGCGGCGCTTCGCCTGATCCTCGACGGTGCGGTCGCCGCCGACGCGCCCGTAGGCGCCCTCGTGCGCCTTCCTGGTCGCGCCAAAGGTCTTGTCGAACTTCTTCATCAGGTCGGCGAGCTTGAAATGCGTCGGCGACTGGAACGGATCGTAGTTCTTCATCAGCGCCAGGGCCATGCCGAGCACCGACAGGCGCCGGCCGCGCGCCGCGTCGTTCACCCGGCGCAGATCCTT
>JABFWM010000081.1 GCA_013362195.1 Acidobacteriota bacterium | reverse complement strand
GTGCTCGACCTCGCGCAGTCGCTGACCCGCACGCTCGGACGGCCGGTTGGCGTCTACCCCGAGACGAAGCACCCGACCTACTTCCGCGGCATCGGCCTGCCGCTCGAAGAGGCGCTCGTCGCGTCGCTCGAGAAGCACGCGATGAACACGCACGACGCGCCCGTCTTCATCCAGTCGTTCGAGAGCGGGAACCTCCGCGCGCTGCGGCCGAAGACGCGAGTGCGGCTCGTTCAGCTCGTCGACCTGCCGTCGAAGCTTCGCCTGGACGACGAGGGGCTCGCCGAGATCGCCGCGTATGCGGACGGACTCGGGCCGATCAAGACCCTGATCGTGCCCGCGAAGACCGACGGCACGCTCGAGGCGCCGACCGATCTCGTCGCGCGCGCACACAAGGCGGGCCTCTTCGTCCATGTGTGGACGATGCGCGCAGATCCGCAGTTTCTCTCGCCGTCGTACAACGGACGGCCCGAAGCGGAGTTCGAACAGTTCCGCGATCTCGGCGTCGACGGCATCTTCACCGACTTTCCCGACATCGCCGTGCGCGCGTTACGGACGCGCTAGCGGCCTCGCCGGGGCGCGTTACACAGTGTTTACACGGCCCCGCTCGCAGATCGAGTACAACAATCGGGTTCCTGCGAGGTTCGGAGTGTTGCTGGCGGATTCATGACGATGTTTACGAAAGAACTGCAGCGCGGCGATCACGTGAAAGGCTTTTTCATTCAGAACGAGGGCACTGACGGGTGGCGCGTCAGGGAAGAGCAGGATGGGGCGGTGCTGACGGAGAAGCACCTGCAGGACTGGCACCGCGTCGAGCGGGCCGTCGCGGTGTTCAACCTGCGGATAGGGGAGCTGACCGGCCGCGGCTGGCGGCCGCGGGGCGAGTAATCGCCGTCGGGCCTTACGTGGCCGCCGGTTCGTCGACGAACCGGTAGCCCAGTCCGATGACGGTTTCGATCTGCGCTCCGACCGCGCCGAGCTTCGAGCGCAAGCGGCCCACGTGCACGTCGACCGACCGCGTCTCGACGAATCGATCGTAGCCCCAGACACGCTCGAGCAGACGGTCGCGTGAGAGCACGCGGTTGCGATTCTCGACCAGGAACTGCAGCAGCTCGAATTCGCGTCGCGTGAGACGCACCGGAAAGCCGTCGACCGTGATCGAGACGGCGTCGAAGTCCGCGAAGAGACGCGCGCCGCGATAGACGTGCGTGCGCGCCGGATCCACTCCACGGCCGCGCCGCAGCACGGCCCGCACGCGCGCGCCCAGCTCGCGCAGGCTGACCGGCTTGGTGATGTAGTCGTCGGCCCCCAGGTCGAGCCCCGAGACGCGGTCCCCTTCGGAGGTCCGCGCCGTCAGCATGATGATCGGCACCCGCGCCGTCTCCGGCCGCTGACGGAGCAGCCGGCACACTTCCGTGCCGCTCAGTACCGGCAGATTCAAATCGAGGATGACGAGATCCGGCGCGAGCTCGGCGACGGCGCGCAGCGCCTCGTCGCCGCGGCCCACGGTCTGGACCGACGCGTCGCCGGTGCGTTCCAGCGTATGTTTGATCAGGCCGGCGATGTCCTGTTCGTCTTCGACAACGAGCACGCGTGGCACGACGCTCTGCACAGGGGCAGACTATGGCCGGCGGATTTCACCGCTGTGACCGTCAGGTTAAATGCGCGTTAACGCGGCGGAAGGCGGGCGCCGGCGACGGATCAGCGCGGCGATGACTCGTACCAGTCGTCGTGCGGTGACCAGCCGTGGCAGCGGTGGCAGGACGTCGACGTCCATTGTTTCCCGCATTGCGGGCAGCGGCCGTGCGTGTCGAACGTGTTCCACACGTGGCCGCATCCCGGATCGCAGAGCCACCGATCGTGCTTCGTGGGCGTCCATGCGCACAGCGGGCAGCGGATCCGCAGAAACCCGAGGTCATCGTCCAGGACCGCGTCAGGACGTTGCTTGCCGACCAGGAACAGCAGCACGGCTCATGATCGCGTCCGCGCGGCGGTCTGTCCAGCCGTGCAGGACGTGCGGACGGCTCGAGCGTGCAGGACCCCGGGACTCGCTGTGCCGGTCACCCGACCCGCATGCGCTCCATGCGCGCGGTGACGACGCGCGCCAGCAGCGAACACGTCAGCACGAGCGCAACCAGCACCAGCGCGCCCGCCCAGGCCTGGCGGTGCCAGTCCTCATAGGGCGAGATCGCATACGTGTAGATCTGCACGGTGAGCGTCGAGACGGGTTGCCGCACGTCGGTCGTGAAAAAGCGGTTGTTGAACGCCGTGAACAGGAGCGGGGCGGTCTCGCCGGCGACGCGGGCGAGCGCGAGCAGCACGCCGGTCAGGATCCCGGGCAGGGCCGCCGGCACGACCACGGTGAACACCGCACGCGCGCGCGTGGCGCCGAGCGCGAGCGCCCCCTCGCGCAGCGATGCGGGCACGAGCAGGAGCAGTTCCTCGGCGGTCCGCGTCACCAGGGGCAGCATCATGATGCCGAGCGCGAGCCCGCCCGCCACCGCGGAAAAGCGTTGGAAGGGGAGCACGGCGACGCTGTAGGCAAATACGCCGATGACGATCGAGGGCACGCCGTTGAGCGTATCGGCGGCAAAGCGGACCGCCGAGGCGAGTCGGGTGCCGCGATGCTCCGCGGCATAGATGCCGGCGAGCACGCCGACGGGAATGGCGAAGAGCGCGCCGATTCCCGTCACCAGCAGCGACCCGACGATCGCGTTCGCCATTCCGCCGCCGGGCTCACCGACCGGCGCCGGCATCCGCGTGAAGAACGTCCAGCTGAGCGACGAGATGCCGCGCGAAACGACGTAGAACAACACGAGGGCGAGCGGGATCAGCGCCAGCGCGACCGAGAGAACGCACAGCATCATGATCACGTGCGAGACGAGCCGGCGGCGAAGGTCGCGCATCAGGCCGACTCCAGCGCGGGCGCCGCGGCGGTGCGCGTCCGGCGCGCGCGCGCCGGCCGGCCGAGCGACCAGATGAACGCGCGCGAGATCACGTTGATGACCAGCGTGATCACGAAGAGGACGAGGCCGATCTCCACCAGCGCGTGCAGGTACAGATCGGCGGCCGCTTCCGCGAACTCGTTGGCGATGACCGCCGCCATCGTGTACTGGGGCGCGAAGAGCGACAGCGAAATCTGCGGCGTGTTCCCGATCACCATCGTCACCGCCATCGTTTCGCCGAGCGCGCGGCCGAAGCCGAGCATCACGGCGCCGATGATGCCGGTGCGGGCGTAGAAGAGCGCCATCCGGATCGCCTCCCAGCGGGTCGCGCCGAGGGCGTACGCCCCTTCACGCTGCGACTGCGGCACCGCGCGCAGCACTTCGCGGGCAATCGACGAGGTGAACGGGATGACCATGATCGACAGGATGATCGCCGCCGACAGCATGCCGACGCCGACCGGCGGCCCCTTGAACAAGGGCAGCGCCCGCAGCCAGTCCGGGGTGTGCACTTCGAGTTGCCGCACCAGCGGCACGAGCACGAAGATGCCCCAGAGTCCGTAAACGATCGACGGAATGGCCGCGAGCAGTTCGGTGAGGAAGACGAGCGGCCGCTGCAGCGGCCGCGGCGCGAGCTCCGAAATGCAGACGGCGATGCCGAGGGCGATTGGCGTCGCGATCAGCAGCGCCAGCACGGATGAATAGAGCGTGCCCCAGATGAACGGGCGCGCGCCGAACTCGCCGGCGACCGGATCCCAGACATCGGTCTGCCAGAAGCGCCAGCCGAACTCGTGCAGCGAGAGCCGCGATTCGCGGTACAGCTCGAGGGCAATCGCCGACACCACGCCGATGACGAGGACGGCGAAGATCCCCGTCCCGACGCGAAACAGCCAGTCGTCGGAACGGGGCCGGGACCCGATCATTGGACCTTGATGCGGGCGAGCGCCTTCAGCTCCAGGTCGACGACCGACTTGGGCAGCGGCGCGTACCCCAGATCCGGCGCGAACTTCTGCCCGTCGGTGAGCGCCCACTTCACGAAGTCGACGACCGCCTTGCCCTGCTTCTTGTCGGGCGGATCCTCGTAGAGCAGGAGCCACGTGAACGACGAGGCCGGATACGCGGCGTCGCCCGGCGGGTTGGTAATCGACACGCGGAAGTCGGCGGGCATCTGCGCCGCCGCGGCGGACGCCGCCGCCGTCACCGATTCCGGCGTCGCCTTCACGAACTTGCCGCTCGAGTTCTGCACCGCGCCGTAGGCGATCTTCGTCTGCAGCGCGTAGATCAGTTCGACGTAGCCGATGGCGCCGGGCGTCTGGCTGACGAGGCCGGCGACGCCTTCGTTCCCCTTGCCGCCGATCGTGTTGGCCGGCCATTTCACCGACGTCGCCACGCCCACCGTTTTCTTGTACTCCGGCGAGACCTTGGCCAGGAAGTCACACCAGATGTAGGTCGTGCCGGATCCGTCCGAGCGATGCACCACGGTGATGTCCGCCGCGGGCAGATTGACGCCGGGATTGAGCTTTGCAATCTGCGGATCGTTCCACTTCGTGATTTTGGTCAGGAAGATGTTCGACAGCAGGTCGCCGGTGAACTTGAGCTCCTGGGCGACCCCGGGGACGTTGTAGACCGGCACGACCGCGCCCAGCACCGTGGGAAAGTGCAGGATCCGGCCGGGCGCCGACTGCAGCTGTTCCGGCGTCATCGGCGCGTCGCTCGCGCCGAAGAACACCGTCTTCTTGATCATCTGCTGGATGCCCGCACCGGAACCGACCGGCTGATAGTTGACGCGAACATCCGCATGCAGCCTGTTGTATTCGGCGAACCACTTCGTATAGAGCGGGGCCGGAAACGTCGCTCCGGCGCCGTTGATCTGCAGGCCCTGCGCCGCGAGCGTCACCGCCGCGAGCGCGGCCGTTGCGATGCCGACGAGAATCGTTCTCTTCACTCAGCCTCCGTTAGAAATTCACCAGCATGTGCACGGCGATGCGGCGCTGCGTGGGCTGCGCCGGCACGAAGTCCTGGAACCGGGTGTTGTCGACGTCGACCAGCAGCACCGTCGACACGCTGCCCTGCACCGGGAACCAGTAGGCGACGCCGCCGATGGTCCGCTCGCGCGCGGCCGGCGCGTGGGTGTTCGGCTCGAGATGATCGAACCGCAGCAGCCCTTCCCACCCTTTCGTCGTCCGCGGCGTGACCCACGCGGACCAGCCGCGCGAATCGACGGTGGGTCTTGTCGCGGACTGCTGGTCCTTCGCCGCGAGATAGTCGAAGGACGCGTTGACGTAGCGGTGCTCGAACGTGACGCCGACGATGCCGCGCTGGCGTTCGGCGTTCTTCACGTAGGCGTCCTGATCCCAGAATCCCGTCACGCGCAGGCCGCGCAGCACCGGCGACATCGGCAGCGGCCGCAGCGTCGCGCGAATCGCATACGCCTTCTGGTCGTTCGTCTCGGCACGAGTGTAGGTTTCCCCGTTGTAGATGCCGGTGTGGATATCGCCGTAGTTCTTCGGCAGCGCGTAATGAAAGGACACGCCGAGGTCCGACGAGGACAGAAACCCTTCGCGATCTTCGAAGACATTGCCCTGGAAGCGGTATCGGTACACGCCTTCCATGAAGTCGACCCACGGCGTCTGCTGCAGGCCGAGACGCACCCAGGTGCCCTTGGCCATCCAGTCATCGAGATTGAACTGGGCAAAGGCGTACTTCAGCCGGAACGTGTAGCTGCCGTTCAGCGAGCTGCCCACGCCGGTCTCGCGGGCGATGTCCGGCGTCACCCGAAACGCGACGAGGTGCGAGATGTTGCCCGTGACATTGATGTAGCTGCGGCCGACGTTGAAGCTGTTGGCCGTGACCGTATTGCCGTCCGCGTCGCGGATCTTCGGCTCCTGCTGGACCGTGTAATCCGCGAAGATCGTGGCGCCCACTTTGACCGATGGCGTGTCGTCGGGTGGCGTGTAGCCCGCAGCGGGCGTGATTTGCGCGCTGGCACGGGCTGCCAGCAGGAGGCAGGCGGCCACGGCGATGCCCATCGCCCGCGCCTGCACGAAACGTTGACTCACGGAACCTCCTCAGCGACGTGCGCGGGGCGCGGGTCCGACATGGTGCGCCTCAACCGTGGTCGCCGGTGGTTCTACCGTACGCAGCTGACGTGATCCAGTTGTAACGGGGACGTTTCAGAAGTGTTAAATCCCGCGGAGGGCCACAGACCAACACCGGCGGCGGGCCATAGCAGAACACGGGATCAACACAGATGGAGCCAAAGAACAACACAGATCAACACAGGCGCAGGCCACAAAGAACACCGACAACGGGCTGTGTTCATCTGTGTTTTTCTGTGGCTGTTGTTCGGTGGCCGTATTGCTGCAGCCGTCTGCGGAGGGCCACAGAACAACGCAGATCAACACTGGCGGAGGGCCACAGAAGAACACGGACAAACGGTCTGTGTTCTTCTGTGTTTTTCTGTGGCTGCTCTTCTGCGGCCGTCTGTGGCTCAGAAGGTGAAGCGGACCGCGAACTGCGACTGGCGGTTCGTGCCCATGCCAACCGTGGTGCCGACCGTGCTGCGCAGGCGGCCGAAGGCGCTCCCCGCCGCCGCCTGCGTGAACGCCTGGCCGGGCTGGACCTGGTTCGTGCCCGTGCCGAGCGCGTTGTTCAGCGTCGCCGGCGGCAGATCGTAGTTGGTGTGGTTGAACAGGTTGTACACCTCGGCGCGGAGTTCGACGACCGCGGTGCCGGCGAGCGCGATGCGCTTCGAGAGCAGCAGGTCCGCCTGCCAGAACTTCGGTCCCCGCAGCAGGCCGCGCTCGAGATTGCCGAACGTGCCCGGTGCGGGAATCGCGAACGCGGCGGGATTGAGGAACTGCCGCCCGCCGTCGTGCAGGTACGGGTCGACGCCGGGAATCAGATCGGGGCGGCGAACGCCGCGCGATGCGCCCCCGCCGGGCGTGTTGATGACCGCCACGCAGGTCGCACACGGACTGCTGAGAAACGCGCCGCTCGCGCTGTCCTGGTAGACGACGTCCGGACGGGTGACGCGGACATCGAGCGGAATGCCGCTGCGCGCGTTGAGGATGCCGCCCACGTCCCAGCCGCCGAGGAGCGTCTGCGCAACCCCGCCCGCACCGGTCATGAAGGCGCGGCCGCGGCCGAAGGGCAGCGAGTACAGCGCGCTCACGTTGAACGTGTGGCGGACGTCGAACCGGTTGTAGCCGAGGTCGTAATCGAAGTCGGCGACCGTGACGGCATTGTTCCCGGCGGTCAGCGCTTCGTTCGAACCCGCGGTCGTGCCGAAGCTGCGCGACAGCGTGTACTGCGAATTGAGCGTCAGGCCGGTGTTGAAGCGCCGCCCCAGCGACAGCTGCAGCGCATTGTACGCGTCGCGTCCGCCGCTCGTCTTCACGTCGACTTCGGCGAACGGCCGCGAGATCGATCCGTCCGCGTTCACGATATCGAACTGACGGATGACGATGGCGTTTGCCGCGGGATTCGGGTTGGTGCGCACGTCCACGATCTGGTTGGTGATGCTCCGCAGGAACAGGTTGCGCCCCTGGCTGCCGACGTATGCGGCGGTGCCGACGAGACGCAGCGGCAGCTCGCGCTGCACCGAGAACGTGTACTGCCACACCCGTTCGGGGATCTCGTAACCCGGCCGGTAGGCGCGCGGCTGGTAGCCGCGGTTCGTCGGGTTGTCGGCGAAATTGGCGGCCAACGCCGCGGTGTCAACCGGGAACGCGCCGCCCGCCCGCGTGATCGAGATGCGGTCGCTTTCGACCGGCTGAATCTGATCTTCGGTCTGTCCCGGTCCGACGAGCAGGCCGGCGCCGCCGCGGAACACCGTCCTGGCGGATGCCGTCGGCGTCCACGTGAACGACACGCGCGGCTGGAAGTTCCGTGCGGACGACTTGAACAGCGGCGCCGTGTTCGGCAGGAGCACGCCGCGCTCGGTGTCGAAATTCACGACCAGATCGTTGCGCTCGCGCAGCGGCGTGTAGTAGTCGTAGCGCACGCCGAGGTTGACGGTGAAGCGGTTCGACGCCCGCCACTCGTCCTGCGCGTAGGCGACGTAGTATTCCTGCTCGGTGTGCCGCGGCCCGGTCGCGCCGTTGTTGAACGGGCTCGGATCGCTGACGTCGCTGAGATAGTTCACCGATTGCAGGCGGTTCGCGAGGAAGTCGTTCAGGTTCGACCAGGTGTAGGTCGTGCCGCCCAGCCGATCCGTCGTCATGCGAATGGTGCGGAACTCGCCGCCGAACTTCAGGGCGTGGCTGGCGGCGATCCACGTCAGATTGTCGATGAGTGACAGCGAGTACGGGTCGTAGGGCGCGCCGCGTCCGTTCGTCGCGCTGTTCTGCCGCAGCAACCCGCCCGGAATCGCGACGCCCGTCGACGATCCCTGGCCGGCGATGCCGGTGTTCGCGACGTTGCCGCTGATGTTGATCACCATGTTCTGGAGGTTGACGCCGTTGACCGTCGGCGCGAGGCCGCCGACGGTCGTCGGCGCGGCGTTGTAGCCCACCTTGATCTCGTTCACGCGGGAGCCGCCAAGAATCCCCTGGAGGACGAACACACCATTGGCCGGCTTCGCCGTCGTGACGGCTCGGCGTCCGGTGACCCCTTCCGGTTGATCGTTCGAGCCGTTGTCGCGGAAGAACCGGCCGTAGGCCGACCAGTTCGCGTTGAGCCGCACGTCGACGCGGCCGCCGAAGGAATCCTCGTCCACGGTCGCGTTCCGCTGGAGCTGCAGGATGTCGAAGTCGGGATTCGCCGACGCCCCGGGCAGCACCACGGCGCCGGGACCGCGGAAGACATCGTAGAGCGGCGCGACGGCCGGCACCGCACGGGCGAACGCGCTCGCGCTCGGCACGGCCTCGATGAAGTTGATGCCGGACTTCAGCCGATACCCTTCGTAGCTGCCGAAGAAGAAGGCGCGATCCTTTGCGAGCGGTCCGCCGATCGAGCCGCCGAACTGCTGCAGGCTCAACGGGCTCTTCTGCAGGTCGAACGCGTTCTTCGAGTCGAACCGGTCGTCGCGGAAATACCCGAACGCCGAGCCGTGCGACTGGTTGCTGCCGGACTTGGTCACGACCGAAATCTGGCCGCCGGTGCCGGTCCCGACCTCCGCGGGATAGTTGTTCGAATCCACCCGGAATTCCTGGACGTTCTCGAGGCTCGACTGCAGGCGGAAGGGCGACGGGATCTCGCCATTGAGATTGCCCGGCGACGCATCGATGATCGCGGTGCCCTCGACGCCGTCGAAGCGGATCATGTTCTGCTGCACCGCGCGTCCGCTGAACCGGATGTCGCCGAAGGTGCCGGTGCCGCTGTTCACCGCGCCGGGCGCCTGCAGATAGAGTTGCGACATCTGCCGGCCGTTGAGCGGCAGGTCGGAGACTTCCCGCTGGTTCACGTTCACGCCCATGCGCGCGGATCCGAGATCGATGGCCGCGGCTTCGCCGGTGACGGTGACCGACTCGGAGACGCCGGCCGGCCGCAGTTCGAGATCGATGGTGAGGTCCTGGCCGGCCTGGAGGAGGAGCCCGTCGTAGTTCGCCGGTTTCAGATCTCCGTAGGCGGCTTTGACCGTGTAGGTCGATGGCCTGAGGCCCGCGACAATGAACAGTGCGCCGTTGTCCGTTTTGACGGCGCGTTCCTCGCCGGTGCGTTCGTTTTTGACGGTCACGACCGCGCCCGGCAGCAGCGCGCCGCTCTGATCGCGGACCGAGCCGTTGATGCGCGCGTCACCCTGCGCGCGCGCCACGCCAGGCGCCGCCGCCCAGCTCACCACCACCACCAACGACAGTACGAGCGTTCTCATGTTCCTCCTCGCCAGACCCTTGCCAGTCGCTCGGGTGAGCGCTGCACGTGTTTGGCTCGACCGAACGTATCGACCGCCTGTGATCCACTTGCGACGTTTGTGTGACCGCCGCGTAAAACAACTTCGGGCGAACGACACAGCGATCGGCCGTTGCCGTGCGGTTACGCGGACGTTACACACGCGACGGATCTGTTAAGATGCCGGGCGGGAGGATGCGTGGCGTTCAGGCTGATTCCGAGGGAAGAGAAGTTCTACGACGATTTCTCGGCGCTCGCCGAACAGATCCGCTACGGCGCCGGACTGCTCGATGCCATGCTCGCGCCCGAGCGTCCGGTCTGGGACAAGGCCGACGAGATCAAGGAAGTCGAGCACAAATGCGACTTCCTCACCCATGAAGTCATTCAGCGGCTCAATCGCACGTTCGTGACGCCGCTCGACCGCGAGGACATCCACACGCTCGCGCGCACCCTCGACGACGTGATGGATGCCATCGACGCGTGCGCGACCGTCGTCCGCCTGTATCACATCGCCAGCGTGCGGACCGGCGCGCGCGAACTGTCCCGGATCATCGTCGACTCCACCGAGCAGCTCGTCTTCGCGATGAAGGCCCTCGAGGGGCGGGCCGGCATCGCCGAACGCGCCGTGGAAATCAACCGCCTCGAGAACGAGGCGGACCGCGCCCATCAGGCAGCCGTCCAGGCGCTGTTCCAGGAAGAGAAGGACGCGATCCAGATCATGAAGTGGAAGGAGATACTCGACTTCCTCGAAGAGGCCACCGACCGGTGCGAGGACGTCGCGAACGTGCTCGAAGGCGTCGTGGTCAAGCACGCCTGAGCGGATGGACGCGAACCTGTTTGCGGTCATCGCGCTGATCCTGGTCGCGCTGACGTTCGATTACATCAACGGCTTTCACGACGCCGCCAACTCCATTGCCACCGTCGTCTCGACCCGGGTGCTCAGCCCGGGCAAGGCGGTGATCTGGGCGGCCTTCTTCAATTTCGTCGCGGCGTTTGCGTTCGGGACCGCCGTCGCCAAGACGGTCGGCTCAGGCCTCGTCGACCTGCACGTCGTCACGTTCGCGGTGATTTTCGCGGGCCTGCTCGGTGCCATCGCCTGGGACCTGATCACCTGGTACTTCGGACTGCCCACGAGTTCGTCGCACGCGCTGATCGGCGGGTACGCCGGCGCCGCGGTCGCGAAGGCCGGGTTCGTGGCGATTCTTCCCGCCGGATGGACGAAGACGCTCATTTTCATCGTGCTCGCGCCGCTCATCGGCATGATCCTCGGTTTCCTGCTGATGGTGGGGGTGCTCTGGGTGTTTTCGGGGTTCTCGCCGGCGCGCGTCGATCGCTGGTTCCGCCGGCTGCAGCTGTTCTCGGCGGCGGCCTACAGCCTCGGCCACGGCGGCAACGACGCGCAGAAGACGATGGGGATCATCGCCGGCGTGCTGTTCGCGGGCGGCTACATCAGCGCGTTCCGGATCGACCTGTGGGTGATCCTGATGGCGCACGCGGCGATCGCGCTCGGCACGCTGTCTGGCGGCTGGCGCATCATCCACACGATGGGATCGAAGATCACGAAGCTCCAGCCGGTCGGCGGATTCGCGGCGGAGACCGCCGGCGCGATCTCGTTGTTCACGGCCACGCACCTCGGCGTACCCGTCAGCACGACCCACACGATCACCGGGGCGATCATCGGCGTCGGATCGATTCGGCGCATGTCGGCGGTGCGCTGGGGGGTGGCCGGACGGATCGTGTGGGCGTGGATCCTGACGATTCCCGCCTCGGCCATGATCGCGGCGCTCGTCTACCGGATCGTCGCCGCGACGATCGCGCCCTAGGTATTCCTGCGCCGCTCACTCGAGCGGCAGTGCAATCGTGAACACCGCGCCATGGGGAGTGCGGTTGGAGGCGCGAACGCTGCCGCCGTGCAGTTCGATCAGGTGCTTGACGATGGCCAGGCCGAGCCCGGTGCCGCCGGGATCGCGGCCGTCGCGGGTCCGTGACTTGTCGACGCGGTAGAAGCGCTCGAACACGCGCTCGAGATCCGCGTCGGGTATGCCCGGCCCTTCGTCTTCGACGCTGAGCACGAGGCGATCGCGCCGCCGCTCCGCCTGCATGGTGATGCGGCTGCCTTCCGGGGAATAATTGGTCGCGTTCTCGAGCAGGTTGCGCAGCGCGTCCTGCAGCTTCACCGGGTCGCCTGACACGGTCGCCGCCTCGGGCGCGACGATGCGCGCGACCGTCTGGCGGCGCGTCGCGATCAGATTCGAGACGTCGGCTTCCACCGCCATGAAGAGGCTCTCGACGGAGCAGGGCACGCGGTCGAGCGCTTCCTGTCCGGCGTCCAGCCGCGCCAGCCGCAGCAGGTCGTGCACCAGCCGTTCCATCCGGCGCGTGTGCCGGCCGACGATTTCGAGGAACCGACGCGCGTCCTCAGGCCCGGCATCGGCCATCGCCTCCACGTATCCGCGGATCGCGGTCAGCGGCGTGCGCAGCTCGTGTGAGACGTTCGCCACGAAGTCCCGGCGAATCTGATCGGCGCGCTTCAGATCCGTGATGTCGTGGAGGACGACCACGGCACCGCGTCCGCCCGGAGAGGCGACCGGCGCGGTGCGTGCGATGAGCGTTGACGCGGCGTCGCGGCCGACGCCGGTCAGTTCAACGCTTTCGGGCGCACGACCGGCCAGCGCCGCGCTGATCTGCCGCGCGACGCCGGGGTGCCGCACGATCTCCGGATAGTGGCGTCCTTCGACCGCGCCGTCGATGCGCAGCAGGCGGCGCGCCGCCGCGTTCGCGAGCTGCAGGCGCCCGTGTTCGTTGACGACGATCACTCCTTCGATCATGCCGGCGAGAATCGCCTGCATGCGTGCGCGATCGTCGCCGAGCGCGGCGACGCGGGCGTCGAACTCGTAGGCGAGGGCATCGAGGGTCCGCGCCACCGCGCCGATCTCGTCTTCGCCGTAATCGGGCGTCGTGCGCGCGAAGTCGCCATGCTGGTAGCGGGCCGCGCGCGCTTCAATCGATCGCAGCCGCCGCGCCAGCGGCGCCGCGAGCGTCCAGGTCAGGACGACCGCCGCCAGGACGCCGGCGCCGAAGCCGAGCGCCGCGAAGGCGCGCACCCGCGCCAGCTGCCGATCGACTTCCGTCAGCGGCAGCGAGAGCCGGACGACCGCCAGGTCGGGGGATGCCGCGCTGCGGACCGGGACCGCGACGTACATCATGTCGGCGGACAACGTGGTGCTGTGGCGCCGCGCCGATCCGGCGCCCTGGCGGAGCGCCTGCACGATCTCCGGCCGCGTGCCGTGGTTCTCGACCGCCTGGATCTGCTCCGGCGTCAGCTGCGAGTCGCCGACGACGCGGCCGTCGGCGGCAATGAACGTGACGCGGGCGGTGAGAATCGCGCCGAGCGCGTCGGCTTCGGCGTCGAGCTGCGCATCGGTCGCCACGTCCCGGTGCGACAGGACTTCCGCCGCGAGCCGGGCCTCGGTCGCCAGTTCGTGTTCGATCCGGGCTTCGAGATGATTGCGCACCGACCACGACACGAGGAGCGTGGCGGCGAGCACGGCCAGCGCAGCGGCGCTGAGGGCGGTCAGGAAGATCTTGGTGCGGAAGGTCACGTCAGGGCTGTTCTTCGAGACGGTATCCGAACTGCGTCACGGTCGCGATCGCGCTGGCCAGGAACGGCACCTTCTCGCGCAGGCGCCGGATGTGTACGTCGACGGTGCGAGTGCCGCCGGTGTACTGGTAGCCCCACACGTCCGTCAGCAGCTGATCCCGCGACACGACCCGTCCCCGATGCTGCACGAGATAGTGGAGCAGCAGGAACTCCTTCGCGGTCAGGCGCACCTCCGCGCCGTCAACCAGCACCCGGTGGCGCGCGGAGTCGATGGTCAGCGGCCCGTAGCTGACGCTCTCGTCCGTCTGCACGCGCTGCACCCGCCGCAGCAGCGCCGTCACCCGCGCCATCAGCTCCTTCGGGCTGAACGGCTTGGTGACGTAGTCGTCGGCGCCGCCTTCCAGGCCGGCGACGCGATCCGCTTCCTCGCCACGAGCCGTCAGCATGATGATGGGGATGGCATGGGTCGCGGGATTGTCGCGCAGCAGGCGCGTCACCTGCATGCCGTCCATCCCGGGGAGCATCAGGTCCAGCACGACCAGGTCCGGCCGCGCCGACACGACGCGCGGCGCGACCAGGGCGCCCGAGGCGACGCTCTCGACAACGTGCCCGGCTTTCTGCAGGTAATGCCGAATGAGATCCGCAATGTCCTGATCGTCCTCGACGACGAGCACGCGACTCATGACGCCGCTGGTCCCCGCGCCTCGCCTTCGACGATCTCGACCGGCGCCTCTTCGAGCGCCGCGCGCATCTCCGCGGCCGACGCGTACGGGCGGTTCGCGAGCCGGCGTGCCCGCACCCGCAGCGGCACGGCCGCCGCGAACGGGGAAGGACTGACGATGATGCCGCGATCGTCAGCGTACGTGCGAACCGCGAAGCGTTCGCGGCCGTCGCGCCAGCCGTTGCAGAACGTCAACGACAACAGATCCACCACCGACAGATAGAGGTAATCGGCGTCGAGCTCCCCGGGTGTGCGGCCCGCCGCCGCCCGCAGCTCGTCGCGCCGCTGCCGCATCGCGGCGAAGAACGCCGCCCAGGCCGGCTCGTCACGGTGACTATCGTAGACCGCGATCGCATGCTGCGCGACGAGCGCGGCCGCGTACGCCGAGGCCGCCGCCAGCCGATCGACGCCGCGCGGCCACACGCGTTGCTTCACGCGGTCCGGCGCGTCGATGAAATCGAGCGCGCGACCCGCGGCGCCATCGAACACGATCTCCTCGTCGAGCTCGCGCCAGCCATTGTCGTGCTCGCGCGCCGCCAGTCGCAGCGCGTCACGCCGCGGGTGGTCGCCGATCCCCGTCCATTGATCGAGAAGATCAGCGGCCAGCCGCGCGTGATCCGGCTGGGTCATAAAGAGGAGCGAGGCGCCATCGGGTCGAATGATCATCGCCACACCACCGGCCATCGAAGGATGGCCGCGGAAGAGACAGCAGAACACAAAACCGATGATGCCGTGATTGGCTGTGGTGTTCCGCGGCCCTGAACGTTGTCCTCCGCGGCTGAGCCCAGGTGAGGACACTTCTGCTGGGGCATCCGCCCATGCGTGCAAAAACAGGCGGAAAATCCGCGTTTTCCCAGACCCGTGGCTGGCAATGCCTTTGATGTATGCCTCGGCAACGGCGCCGCGACCACTGCGAGCCGCGCGCCCGAACCTGGGAGGATCTCATGAGGCACTCGATTGGACACAGCAGCATGATCGCGGCAGCGGCCCTTGGCGCGAGCGCGCTGCTGCTCGTAGGCTGCAGCCGCGACGCGAGCGACACACGCGCGCAGGCGCTCGCGGCCACCGCGTCGCCGATGGCGGTCAGCTGCGAGCCGAATCAGCGCGCGATCGTGCGGCCGGTCGCGATCAACGGCACGACGGTGTCGCAGGTCGAGTGCGTCAGCAGCCAGTACCCGGCGGCGCCCGCCGCCGTTCCCGCCGCATATCAGCCAGCCGCGCCTGTGCCCGTCACCTACGCGGCGACGGCCCCCGTCCAGTACGTGCCGCTCGAAAACACGCGCGTCGTGCCGGTGCAACAGTATCCCGTGCGCGCCGCCGCGCCGCAGCGCGTGAGCTATCAGCGCGCGCCGGAGCGCGTGGTGCGCCGGACGCGCTCGGTGAAAAAGAGCGCCGTCATCATCGGATCGTCGGCCGCGGGGGGCGCCGGGCTCGGCGCGCTGATGGGCGGCAAGAAGGGCGCGGCGATCGGCGCCATCATCGGCGGTGGCGGCGCGACGCTGTGGGATCAGGTGACGCGTCATAAGCAGTAGGCGGCAGGCGCAGGCAGGAGACGATCGGCGGCGGATCGTCGGGGGCGGCTCCCGGATGTGGGGCCGCCCTTCTTTTGTGAGTGCGATACCCTAGCCTCATGCCGATCATGTGGTGCGCGCTGATCGCGATGGTGCTCACGGCCGCGCCGATCGAGACGATGCACGTGAAGGTCGCGACGTCGGTCAAAGACGCGGCGACGCGCCGGGCGACGCTCGTCGTCGACGTCGAGCCCAAACCCAGGATGCACGTGTACGCGCCGGGGCAGCCGGGCTTCATCGTCGTCTCGCTGACGTTGGAGAAGGATCCCGCGTTCACCGCCGCCGCCCCGAAATTCCCGAAGCCGGAAAAGATCGTGTTCGCGCCGCTCAACGAGACGCAGCTGGTGTACGCGAAGCCGTTCCGCATCGTGCAGGACGTCACCCGCACCAGCCGCGGGCCGCTGACGATCAAGGGCACGCTGCGCTACCAGGCGTGCGACGACACGGTCTGCTACCGGCCGACCAACGTGCCGCTCGAGTGGACGGTGCGGTGACGGTATAATCATCCGTCTTGGTGCTCCTTGCGACCGCCCTCGTTCTCGGCTTCCTCCACGGGCTCGGCGCCGATCATCTGATGGCGATTGCGGCGCTGTCGGTCGACGGCGCGGTCGCGACGCCGGCCGCGCGGCGGACCCGCGCGCTCGCTGTTGCGATCCGCTTCGCGGTCGGCCACGCGCTGCTCCTCGGCGTCGGCGCGGCGCTCATCGTGCTCGCGGGCTGGACGATTCCGGCGATCGTCGAGCGCGGGGGAGAAGTGCTTGGCGGCACGCTGCTCGTCGTGATCGGGGCGGGGGCGCTGGCCGGCCTTTTCTCCGGACGCGTCTATGGCCACACCCACGTGCACGGCCGCGAGCCGCAGCCGCACTGGCACCTGCACGTGGGCCGTCCCGATCGCCACCCGGCGCGCCTGTCGCACTCGCACCTGCCGACGATCATCGGGGCGGCGTTCGCGATCAGCAGCCTGCGCGCGCTCGCCGCGTTGACGCCGTTTGGCGGCCGCATCGGCGGTGCGCCGCTGCCGCTGCTCGCCGGCCTGATTGCGGTGTTTGCCGTCGGCATCCTGCTCGCGATGTCGCTCTTCGGCGTCGCGCTCGCACGCATGCTCTCCGCGCACGCGCTCCACCGCGTCGGCCGTGCCGCCGCCGTTCTCGTCGCCGCATCGTCCATCCTGCTTGGGGCGGCGTGGATCTTCACGGCATAGCCGCACTGTTCCCGCCCCGGCCGGCGGCCCATCACGCCGATCACGAAAGAAGATGTGTCGCCGCCCGTGCAGCGGGACGGCGAAGTCCCCGCGGTCAAAGCTCTCGGACGCCGTGGCTCCTCACGAGGAAGTACATCGCGACGAGCAGGATCAGCACGCCGTTGACGCCGAGCACCAGCGGCGCGGAGGTGCGGCTGGCGGCGAAGCCCGCGACGAGGCTGCCGAGCGGCATGCCGCCGCGGAACGCCATCATGTAGATGCTCATCACCCGCCCGCGCAGGTGGTCGGGCACGAGCAGCTGCACCAGCGATGACGTCATCGAGAACACCATCAGCAGCAACGCGCCCGTGCAGAACAGCAGCGCGTAGCTGATCCCGACCACGCGCGACATCGAGAACGCCACCACGAACGCGCCGAAGGTCGCCTGCGCGACCAGCAGCGCGAGCCCCATACGGCGAAAGCGGCCCAGCCACGCGACGATCAGCGCGCCGCACACGGCACCGATCCCGGAAATCGCCAGCATCTGGCTGAAGCGGTTGATGTCGCCGTGAAAGATCTCGCGTGCGAACACCGGCAGGAACGTCAACAGCGGCAGTCCCAGGAACGTCGTCAACGACGCGAGGATCGTCAGCGCGACGATCGCCGGCTCGCCTTTCGCATAGCGCAGCCCGCTCTTGAGATCGTGCAGGATCGATGTCTTCTCGGCCGGCGGCACGTGTCTGATCGTGAGACCGAGCAGCGCCACGATCACGACCAGGAACGACAGCCCGTTCAGCGCAAAGCACGCCGCGCTGCCCCACGCCGCCAGCGTCATGCCGGCGAGCAGCGGGCCGACGACGCGCGCGAGATTGAACTGGATCGAATTGAGCGCGATCGCGTTGGGCAGATCGCGTTTCTGCACCAGCGAGGGAATGAGCGCCTGGTAGGCGGGGCCCCCGAACGCCTGTCCCATCCCGGCGGCAAACGACAGCAGCAGGATGTGCTGCACGCGGACCACGTGCGCGAGGATGAGGCCCGCGAGCACGAACGCGGTCGACATCTGCACGACCTGCGAGCCAAGCAGCAGGTGGCGGCGATCGTGGCGGTCGGCAACCACCCCGCCCACCAGCGTGAAGAGCAGAATCGGGAGCTGACCGAGGAAATCGTCGAGGCCGAGATAGAACGACGACTTCGTCAGATCGAAGACCAGCCAGGCCTGCGCCACCTCCTGCATCCAGTTGCCGACGGTCGAGGTGAAGGCGCCAAGCCAGAGAACGCGGAAGTCGCGATAGGTGAAGGCCGTGAAGGCGCGGCGGAACAAGCGTAAGCCAGCGTATCACTTACCGGAATCGCTTGATCGCGTGCGGAGCGCCCGCTTATACTCGCCATGGGAAGGCGAATAAAAAGCGAAATGGGTGCTGCGCTCGAATCCCTCGAATCCCTCCTGCGTGCCCGCAAGCTGGACGTCACGCTCACCACGGCGGCGCCGTGGTCCGAGACGCCGCACGAGCGTCTCGCCCCGACCGGTTGCGCGGATCTCGACGCGGCGCTCGGCGGCGGCCTCCGCCGCGGCCATCTGTCGGAGATCGTCGGCGCGCCGTCCAGCGGCCGCCTGACGCTCGCGGTGACGCTGCTGGCGGCCGCCACCGCTCGCGGCGAGGCGGCCGCGCTCGTCGATACGTGCGACACCTTCGATCCGCCGTCCGCCGACGCGCACGGCGTCGATCTCGCGCGTGTGTTGTGGGTGCGCGACACGGGCGATGCGGTCCGCGCCCTGAAAGCCTTTTCGCTGGTGCTGCAGGCCGGCGGCTTCGGCGTCGTCATCCTCGATCTCGCAGACGTGCCGGCCGCGGCCGTCCGCCGCTTTCCGTGGACGACGTGGATGCGCCTCGCGCGCCTCGTCGACGGATCCGACACGGTGGCGCTGGTGATCGGGACCGATCGGATCGCCCGCAGTCCGGGCGGCGTGACGATCGCGCTCGAGGCGAGCGCCGCGCAGTGGTCCGGCCGCGGCAGCCGGGCGCGCCTGTTCCGCGGCGTCGCGCCGGCGCCGCGCGTCGTGCGCGCGCGATGACGACCATCGCCGCTGCGTTCACGATCATGC
>JABFWM010000103.1 GCA_013362195.1 Acidobacteriota bacterium | reverse complement strand
GCGCGGCGCCCTACGTACAGCGCACGGATGTAATCGAAGGCGTGGGCCAGGGCATGACGTCCCGCGGTGTAGTGGCCGCTCGTGAAGACGTAGTTGTGGGCGTTGGCGACGAGCGTCGTGTACGCAAAGAGCGCGAGCAGCGCCAGCCCGGCGGCGGCCTCGCCAGCGTCCGGTGCATATCTGCGTTTCGACGGGCTCAGCCAGACGACGAGCGGAATCGTGAACGCGAGCGTGGCGCTCGATTCGTGCGTGTAGAGCGCGGCGCCCGCCGCCGCGATCGCGACACCGGAATACCCGCCCGCGCGGTCGCGGGCGGCTGCGCTCAGGGCGGCGTGCAGGCAGACGAGATACCAGAACGCCGCGAACAGCGTCGTGACCGCGCAGACCCACACGACCGCCTGCACGTACGCCGGCATGACGATGAACAGCGCGGCGGAGGCGAGCGCGGTGTCCCGCCGCGCGAACAGCCGGCGCGTCAATGCCATGAACAGCAGCGCGTTCGCGATGTGCGTCAGCACTTCGATCGCGTGATAGCAGGCGATCTGGTGGCCGCAGACGCGGGCGCTGGCGAACCACCACAGCTCCGCCATCGGTCGGTAAAAGTGCGTGCGGCCCTTCACCTGGAAGGTGTACGCGAGCGGAAGTTCGCGCGCGCCGTTGAGCCACTGAAAATCGTCGCGCGCCGCATACGCGCCGAGCGCGCCGGCGGACGCGTACAGCACGAGACCGATCGCGGCGACCACGAGCGCATCTGTCCATGGCCGGCGAGCGGCGTCAGCGGGCACCAGCGGCGGTCCCAGACCGTTGGCCCGATTGACCTCGCAACCGACGGAACACGTTCCAGAGCAGATTGGTGTGGGTGAAAGGCCGGTCTTGCGGGAGTTTCGTTGGGGTGATCCGCAGGCCGGTGCGCGACTCCGCCCAGCTCTGGACGATGACGTGGTCCGGCATGTCGTCCCAGGACGGGAACGCGGCCGTCACCGATTCGACCAGGCGTGACGCGTCGAGCGCATACAGCGGATCGGCGTCGCCGTTGTTGCCCCAGATGATGATCCCGAACTGCATCCCGCGAGCCTTCGCCGCGTCGCGCAATCGGCGCATGTCGCGCGTGAAATCGTCGCGGCCCGTCCGCATCGCGTTCAAGTCGACGTCGAGGTGCAGGAACGCGGGCAGAGCATTGCGCGCCGCCAGGAGCGCGAGGATGTTGTCGATGGCGTCGGCACCGAGGAACGGATACGCCTCGATCAGCCCGAGCTTGATCGCCGGAAAGGCGCTCCGAACCGCATTCGTGTAGGTCGCCACGCGGTCGGCCGTCGGCTCGAGCGCCGGTCCGCCGCAGACGCGGGCGCGGCCCGACACGAACGGCTCGTCCATCGCCAGGTACGCAACCGTGCCGCCCGCGGCTTCGACCGCGCGGACCGATCGGAGCGTCGCGGCGATTGACTCGTTCATCCCGCTCGCATCGGGCGTGCAGTAGAACTCCTTGACCGACGCCAGCTCGATCGCGATCTCGATGCGCCACTGTTTCAAGCGGCGGAAGACGCCGGCGCGGACGAACGCGTCGTAGGTGTCGGGCCCGACGATGGCGGGCGCCGGCATGAACGTGTGCTGCTGGTAGAACTTGAAGACCGAGACGAGCGGCCGCGCGTGGCGCCACTCCTCGGGATGGTCGAACAGCCGGACGTAGTCGAGCGTGCCGGGGCCGGGACAGAACCAGAAGCGGGGCCTCGCCTGCTGCGCGCCGCCGCCAGGCGAGGCGGATGCAATCAGTGCAACGAGCAGTAGAGCTGCACGGACACGGGGCACGCTTCGGAGTATGAGCCCGTGAAGCGTCGGCTCGCAACGCCCCTGGGGAATTCCTTCATCGCCGATCCGGGATCCCGATGAGCGATCAGGGATTCGCGATTGCGGCGCCCGCCGTGCGGTACCACTCGACGGTGCGCCGCAGGCCTTCTTCGAACGGCACGATCGGCTCGTAGCCGAGCACACGTCGCGCCTTGGCGATGTCGGCCTGCGAGTCGCGGACGTCGCCGGCGCGCGGCTCGTCGTAGGCCGGCTCGGCGGTCGCGCCGACCAGCCCGCGCATCGCGCGGAACAGCTCGTTCAGCGAGATGCGCCCGCCGGTCGCGACGTTGATGATCTCGCCGCTCGCGCCGGGGGCCTCGCACGCGCGCAGCACGCCGTCGACCACGTTGGCGACGTAGGTGAAGTCGCGCGTCTGCTCGCCGTCGCCGTAGATCTTCGGCGAGCGGTTCTCGATCAGCGCCGACGCGAACACCGAGATGACGCCGGAATACGGCGACGACGGATCCTGCCGCGGCCCGAACACGTTGAAGTAGCGGATGGAGACCGTTTCCAGCCCGTAGAGCCGCGTGAACATCTGCAGGTACTGTTCGCCCACGACTTTCTGCAGCGCGTACGGCGACAGCGGACTGGTCGGCATCTCTTCGTGCTTCGGCAGCGTCGGCGTGTTGCCGTACGCGGAGGACGAGGCCGCGAAGACGAGCCGCTTCACGCCGGCATCGCGCGCCGCGACCAGCGTGTTCACGGTCGCGTCGACGTTCGCGCGGTTCGACGTCACCGGATCCTTGACCGACCGGGGCACCGACGGGATGGCCGCCTGGTGCAGCACGTACTCGCAGCCGGCCACCGCGCGGTGCGCGAAATCCAGATCCGCCAGGTCTCCTTCGAGGAACTCGACGCCCGGCACGTGATCGAGATTCGAGCGCTTGCCCGTACTGAGGTTGTCGGCGACGCGCACGCGGTGCCCGCGCCGCGCCAGTTCCTCGGTCAGATGCGATCCAATGAAACCGGCCCCGCCGGTCACGAGGTAATGAGCCATGCCCTACACCTTAGCAATATCCGTGCGCGAACCGAACGCTACCGGCCGGATGGCCCGGCCCCGACCGGGGCCGGCCGATCAGGGGCCGGAAGGCCGCCAATGCCCGCCAGAACGCGCTGGATCCGCCCCGCCACCCGCCGCGCGCCCGCCCGGTGCAGTGAGGCGTACACCGGCACCTGAATGGCCTCGGCCGCCCGTTCGGCGCCCGGCGTGGGTGGCTGGCTGCCAAAGAGCGACAATGTCGAACATACGTCCACGTGCAGCGTCTCGACGTCGACGCCACGCAGCAGCGCCCGCCGGACGACGCGATCCCGGTCCGGCGTGTAGAGGCAATACTGGTAATACACGTGCTCCGCGCCTTCCGGCACGTGTGGAATCTGGACACCCGGGATCTCCCGCAAGGCATCGTCCATGATGCGGGCGTGCATGCGGGTCGCGCTCGTCCACGCGGCAAGCCGGTGCAATCCGGCGAGGCCGAGCGCGGCCTGCACGTTCGTATACCGCTCGCGGTAGCCGTCGGGCAGCGGCGACAGCGGACGAATCTTCTCCCAGAGATAGACGTCGGGCCGCGCCTTCCAGAGCATCGCGGCGACCAGCGCCGGGTACGCGGTGCAGGTGAACACGCCCGGGCGGCTGAAGGTGCGCTGCACCGCGCCGAGCCGCAGCCGCTTGTCGATCCGCTCGACGGACGGCCACGGTTCGCTGCCGGCCTGCTGCCGGATCCGCGCGCGCACCTGCGGATCGCGCGCGATCGCCAGGCCGCCGCCGTAGGTATTCAGCGGCTTCAGTGTTTGAAAGCTGAAGAAGGCGGCATCGCCGAAGGTGCCGACGTGGCGGCCGCGCCACCTCGCGCCGAGCGCATGCGCGCAGTCCTCGATCACGGCGAGCTGCGCGCGCGCGGCGATATCACCGATGGCGTCCATGTCGCAGGGCAAGCCGTACAAATGCGTCGGAATCACCGCCACGCTGCGCGGCGTGATGGCGCGTTCGAGCGACGCCGGATCGAGCGTGAAGGTGCGCGGGTCGACGTCCGCGAACACCGGCGTGAGACCGGCGGCGCGCACGATCTCGGGGACGACCCAGAAGGTCAGCGCCGGCACGATGACCTCGCCGCCCGACGGAAGATCCAGCGCCTGGAGGATGTAGTAGAGCGCCATCCGTCCGAACGACGTGCTCACGCCATCGGCGGCGCCGACATACGCCGCGCACGCACGCTCGAAGTGGCGGATGTCCGGACCGTGCACGATCTCGCCCCGCGCGCGGCAGCGCGCGATGATCGCGCGCGTGTCGGGCACGACGCGCGGCCCGTAGCGGCAGATGGCGGTCAGCACGTCACCGTCCTCGACATCGTCGCGAACTCGCGGCGTGCGTGCCGCGCAGCGACGCGTCCGTCGGCCCAGCGCATGACGGAGCGCACCGATCGCGTCGGCACGCGCGCCCACGTGGAGAGCAGCGACGGCCGCACGTAAAAGCGGGTATAGGCCGCGCCGAGCAGGAACCGCAGCTCGCGCGCGCTCAACGAGGGATGCTCGAAGGTCGGCGTGAAGCCGTCGAACTTCTCCCAGTCGCGCTCGTAGACCCGCGGCGCCAGCTGCTTCCAGAGCGGCGTCGCCGGATACGGCGTCAGCAGCTTGAACTGCGCAAAGGAGGATCCCAGCGCGATCGCATAGTCGATGGTGGCGGCAATCGACGCCCAGTCGTCCTGCAGGAAGCCGAGCACGTAGAACGCGGCGGTGACGATGCCGCGGCGCCGGCAGTGATCGACGATCGCACGCTGATGCGGGTCCGCCGTCGGGCGCCGTCCGACGCGGCGCAGCGTCTCGGGCGAGACCGACTCCACGCCGAAGCTGATCGCGCGCAGCCCGGCGCGGTGCAGCGCGTCGAGCAGCGGCGCGTCCAGGCGATCCAGCCGTGTCTCGCATTCGAAGCGGAGCGTGAGGCCGCGCGTCAGGATCGCGTCGGCGAGCGCGAGCACGCGGTCGCGATCCTCGGTGAACAGCGGATCGCGGAAGATCACGTAGGGATGGCCGAAGCGGGCGCACAAGGCTTCGAGCTCGGCGACGATATGGCCGACCGATCGCATGCGGTGCCCCGCCAGAATTCTATGCGGGCAGTAGGTGCAGAACTCGGGGCAGCCGCGGCTCGCGAGCACCGGGATCCCGCCGCCGTAGGGCCGCGGCATCAGCGGGACCACGCGCCGCGCGCGGCGCCGCGCTTCGAGCGCGTCCCACTGGGCCAGCGGCAGCGCGTCGAGGTCCGGCACCGGCGGGCTCGTGACCACGCCGGACAGCGCCTCGCCCCGGGCGAGCCGTTCGATCGCGGCATCCGGCTCGCCGATGACGACGAAATCCGCCGACGAGCGGAACAGCTCGGGGAGCTTCGACGCCGCGAGGCCGACGAACCCGACATGCGCGCCGGTCCGCCGCCGGCACTCATCAGCCCACACCGCCTCGTGCCGGTGATCGACGAGCGAGCTCAGCACGATCGCCGCATCCGTCCGCGGCAGCTCGCCGCGCGACCAGATGACGTCGTGCCCGTGACGCGTGAGAATGGCCGCGAGCTGGGCGAGCTGCACGCTGGGCACTTCGTGAAACCGCCGCTTGCATTCGCTGACCAGCCGCGTCACGCGCGAGAAGGGAACGAGCCGTGAACCGTACCCGCCGGCGATGGTGTCTTTCGACACGAAGCCATCGCGTGCAGGCAAATCGACGAGCATCACACGCATAGATCTCTCCAGATTGGTGGGGGCGCACCACGACCACACAGAGGGAGCGGGATCTGACCGAGATCCCGCCGCGG
>JABFWM010000342.1 GCA_013362195.1 Acidobacteriota bacterium | reverse complement strand
AGGTGCGCGACAGCGAACGCGCGTGCCAGGGTTGCGACTCCGAGGGTGGCAACGGAGTATCCTAGGGACGAATCCGATGGTCATTCTCGTCGACGACTTCGCCCCCTCCCTGCACCTTCATGCCCGCGTCCTGCGCGATCGCGGATGGAAAGTGCGCGAGGCCGACTGCGCCGAAACGGCGCGGCGGCTCGTGCGCGAGAAGCCGCCGAAGCTGATGCTGCTCGACGTGCACCTGCCGGATACGAACGGGTTCGCCCTGTGCCGGGAGCTGCGCGCGGAGCACCCCGAGATCATCGTCGTGATGACGTCGGCCACCTACAGGGACGAGGCGTCGCGGGTGTCGGCGATGTATGCGGGCGCGGCCGATTACCTCTGTGAGCCGATCTCCGCGGAGTCCCTCGTGCAGGTCGTGAAGCGGTATCTGTGAGCTTGGCGTTCCGGGGGCCCGTACTCTAGGCTAGGCCGTGCCCACTGCAGACGGGAAACTGGGTGTCGGGATCGCCGGCATCGGCTGGTGCGCCTCGCAGCATATCGTCGCCTTCCAGCGCAACCCGCAGGCCGACGTCACCTGGCTGTTCGGACGCGACGCGGGCCGCACGCGCGCGAACCTCGATCGATACGCCGTCTCCGTCTCGGGGGCCCGCATCACCACGCGCTACGAAGATCTGCTCAACGCGCCCGACGTCGACATCATCGCGATCGCGACGCCGAACCACCTCCACGCCGGCCAGGCGGTCGCGGCCGCGGCAGCGGGCAAGCATATCCTGCTCGAAAAGCCCACCGGCCTCGACGAAGAGGAGCTGATTCGCATTCGTGACGCGGTGACGCGTGCCGGCGTGCGGACGATCGTGTCGTTCGAGCTGCGCTACAACCCGTTCCTGAAGTTCGCCCACTGGCTGCGAGCCTCGGGGCAGCTCGGCGCGATTCGCTTCGCCCGCACGCAGTACCTGTCCCGGGTCACCGACTGGTATTCCGGCTGGGACTGGTGCCGCACGAAGGAAAGCGGACGGAGCCACCTGCTTGCGGCGGGCTGCCATGCCGTCGACGCGCTGCGCTGGTGTTCGGGGCTCGAGCCGGTCGACGTCAGCGCCATGCACACGCGCTTCACCGAGGGCTACGAGTGGCCGACGTCGATCGTCGTCAACACGAAGCTCGAAGGCGGCGCGCTCGGCCACGTGACCAGCTCCACGGATTTCATGATGCCCTACACGTTCAGCGTGGAGCTGATGGGCGATCGCGCGACGCTGCGGCAGAACGAGCTGCAGTCGCTCGACGGCGCGCTGGACCTCGCGGCGCTCGCCGCGGCGAATCCCTTCAGCGAGGTGACCCTCGAGGAATCCGTGGACGTCCTCGGCCGGCCGACCATCGCGATCCATACCGACATGCCCGGATCCGCCGACGTGAGCCATCATCCGTTCCAGGCGGAGATCGACGAGCTGGTCGCGTGCGTGCTCGACGATCGCGAAACCTCGATCAGCGTCTTCGACGCCCAGAAGACCATGGAAGTGTGCCTTGCCGCGGATCGATCCGCGGATCGGGGCGGAGCGCCCGTGTCGCTGCCGCTCATCCGTGATTAGGAGCCAGACGATGAGGACCAGACGACCATCGCGCCGCGAATTCCTGAAGACGGCTGCCGCCGGCACTGTCGCGGCGTCCATTCCGACCACGTTCCTCCGTGCCCAGGAGCGCCCGCAGACGGCCGACGCCCCCCCGAACGAGCGCGTGCAGATCGCGCTCATCGGCGCGGGCGGGCAGGGCACGTCCGATACGCTCAGCGCGCTGCGCGTGCCCGGCGTCGAGCTCACCGCCGTCTCCGACATCTACGACGGCCGCTTGACGCGCGCGAAGGAGCGCTGGGGATCGCAGCTCTTCGCCAGCCGCGACTACCGCGAGGTGCTCGCCCGGCCGGAGATCGACGCGGTGATCATCGCCACGCCGGACCACTGGCACCAGCGCATCGCGATCGACGCGATGAAGGCCGGCAAGGACGTCTACGTCGAAAAGCCGATGGTGCAGAAGATCGAGGAGGGCCAGCCGCTGGCGGACGTCGCGAAGCAGACGACCCGGATCGTGCAGGTCGGCAGCCAGCGCGTCAGCTCGATCGTCTACGCCAAGGCGCGCGAGCTGTATCGCGCCGGCGCGATCGGCGACCTGGTGCTCGTCGAGGCGTGGATCAACCGCAACTCCGCGATGGGCGCCTGGCAGTACACGCTGCCGCTCGACGCATCGCCGCAGACCATCGACTGGGATCGGTTCATCGGCCACGCGCCGAAGCGCCCGTTCGAGCCGGTGCGCCTGTTCCGCTGGCGCAACTATCGCGACTACGGCACCGGCATCCCGGGCGACCTCTTCGTGCATCTCTTCACCGGCATCCATTACGTGCTCGACTCGATGGGGCCGACGCGCGTGATTGCGACCGGCGGGCTGCGCTACTGGAACGACGGCCGCGACGTGCCCGACGTCATGCTCGGCCTGTACGACTATCCGAAGACCGCCTCGCATCCCGCGTTCACGCTGTCGCTGAAGGTGAACTTCGAAGAGGGCGGCGGCGAGAACCAGGCGTTCCGGTTCGTCGGGCCGGAAGGCGTGCTGACCATCGGCGGCGGCGGGGTGACGCTGTCGAAGAAGCCGCGGCCGAAGGATCCGGGGCTGTCGATCGATACCTACCCGAAGGCGATGCAGGAGGAGATCACGAAGGCCCATCGTGCGAAGTTCCCCGACCAGCCCGAACTGCAGCCGGTCAGCGAGGAGCTCTTCTCCGCGCCGCCGGGATACTCGGACCAGTACGAGCACTTCGTCAACTTCTTCGAGTCGGTGCGCACGCGGAAGCCGAGCGTCGAAGACGCGGTGTTCAGCTTCCGTGCGGCGGCGCCGGCGCTGCTCACCAACGACAGCTACTTCGAGGGGCGTGCGATCGCGTGGGACCCCGAGGCAATGAAGCGCTCGTCACGGACGGACACCGGGAGTCGTCAATGATTCGCATGGGATTCGCACTGCTGCTTGCGTGCGCGGCTGGAGTGATGGACATGACCGCCTCAGGGCAAGACGGCGGCTGGCGGCCGCTGTTCGACGGCAAGACCACCGCCGGCTGGCACGCCTTCAAGGGGAAGGGCATGCCGGAGGGCTGGAAGGTGGTCGACGGCGCGCTGACCCGCGTCGCCAAGGCCGGCGACATCGTCAGCGACGACGAGTTCGGCGATTTCGAGCTGACGATCGACTGGAAGATCGCGCCGAAGGCCAACAGCGGCATCTTCTACCGCGTCGTCGAAAACGATCCCGATCCGGCGATGTGGATGGTCGCGCCGGAGTATCAGCTGATCGACGACGCCGGCTATCCCGCGAAGCTGAAAGACACCCAGCACACCGGCGCCAACTACGACCTGCAGCCGCCAGCCAGGCTCGCGGCGAAGCCGCCGGGCGAGTGGAACACGACGCGCATCCTCGCGAAGGGCCCGCACGTCGAGCACTGGTTGAACGGCGTCAAGCTGGTCGAGTACGAGATCGGCAGCCCCGAGTGGACGGCGCTCGTCGCGAAGAGCAAGTTCGCGGACCACGCGCGGTATGCGCGCGCCACGAAGGGACGCATCGGCATTCAGGATCACGGCGACTGGGCGGCATACCGGAACATCAGGATCAGGGAACTGCGCTGAAGCAGCATCTGTGGCTCGGCGTCACGGCGGCGCTGGTGGTCGCGCTGCTCGTGCCGGCGCAGTCCGCGCCGCAGCGGACGGGTGCGCCGCTGCAGCCGCTCGCGCAGCACGTCCGGCGCCTCGAGAGTGCGCTCGAGGCGCTCGGCCAGCCGCTCTCGGCCGCGATGCGTCAGCGCATCGACGACGCGATCGCCGAGACCGACGAGCGGCTCGCCGCCACGCGCCTGGAACAGGCGCTCGATCCGCTCGTCCTGGTCACGGTCGACATCAACCCCGAGAGCCGCGTCAAGGTCGGCGAAGGGGACGCGCCGCCGGAATTGCTGCAGGGCGGCACCCGCGCGTTTCTCGTCAAGGTGATCAACCAGGCCGGCGTGACCTCGCCGCTGAAGGTGTCCAGCCCCAACAGCGGCCGCACCTACAAGCCGTCGTGGGACCGCGATCCCGCCGATCCGCTCAGCCACAATCCGCCGGACGTCTTGACGATGGAGGATGTGCGGAACCGGTGGGCGGAGATTTCCATCTACGACAAGCCGCCGATGCCGGCGCGGCTGCGCGGGCTGCCCCTCGAATACGCGATCCTGCAGATCTACAGTCGCGACGCCGGCCAGCGCTCCGCGATCCTGCAGTTCGACGTCGGCCAGGGCACCGCGGACATCGGTTTCCGGAACGACGTCGAGATCGTCTTCACCGCGCGTCCCGCGCATCCGGTCAAGCTCCGCGTGCGCGACGAGCGCGGCGAGCCGTCGACGGCCGCGTTCGTGATCCGCGACGATCGCGGCCGCGTCTACCCGAACCGCCTGAAGCGGCTCGCGCCCGACCTGCCGTTCCAGGATCAGGTGTATCGCACCGACGGCGAGACGATCGAGCTCCCCGACGGTCGATTCACCGTCACGGTCTCGCGCGGTCCGGAGTACCTGGCCGACACGCGCACGTTCACCGTCAACGGCCCGTCGGAGCTGGCCTTCGATCTGCGGCGCTGGATCGATCCGTCGGCGCTGCGCTGGTATTCGGGCGATCACCACGTGCACGCCGCGGGATGCTCGCATTATGAGAATCCGACGCAGGGCGTCGAGCCGCGCCACATGTGGCCGCAGGTCAGGGGAGAAGCGCTGAACGTGGCGGCGGTGCTGACGTGGGGACCGTGCTACTACAGCCAGAAGCGCTACTTCAGCGGACAGGATCATCCGCTCTCGACGCCGGGTCAGCTGCTCCATTACGACCTCGAGATCTCGGGCTTTCCTTCGAGCCATGCCGGCCATCTCGTCCTGCTCGGCCTCACCGACCAGGATTACCCGGGCACGATGCGCATCGAGGACTGGCCGACGTGGACGGCGCCGGTGCTGCGCTGGGCGGACGGGCAGAAGGCGGTGACCGGCTTTGCGCACTCCGGGTGGGGCCTCGAGGTGGCGTCGCGCGAGCTGCCGAACTACGACATGCCGGCCTTCGACGGCATCGGCGCCAACGAATTCATCGTCGACGTCACGCGTCCCGGGCTGGTCGACTTCATCTCCGCTGGCGATACGCCGCCGGTCTGGGAACTGAATATCTGGTACCACGTGCTGAACGCGGGGTTCCGGACGCGGATCAGCGGCGAGACGGATTTTCCGTGCATCACCGACGAGCGCGTCGGGCAGGGGCGGGGCTACGCGAAGATCGACGGGCCGCTGTCGTATCGCGCGTGGGTGGAGGCGATCCGCGACGGGCGGACGTACGTGTCCGATGGACGGAGCCACCTGATGGACTTCCGCGTCGGCGACACGCTGTCGGGCGGCGAGGTCCTGCTCGCGTCACCCGGAACCGCGCGGGTGACGCTCACGGTCGCGGCGAACCTGCCGGCGCAACCCGACGAGGCGATCCGCAAGCGGGCGCCGGAGGAGAAACCCTACTGGCACCTGGAGCGCGCGCGGATCGGCGCGACGCGGGAGGTGCCTCTCGAGATCATCGTGAACGGCGTCGCGACGGTGACGCACCCCGTCGTCGCCGACGGGGCGCC
>JABFWM010000276.1 GCA_013362195.1 Acidobacteriota bacterium | reverse complement strand
GGTTAGCGTCGAGTGCCGGAATGAAACAGCCCGATCCGGGCCGAGTCGCTGACGACACTGCACGGCGGACTTACATGGTTGTGCGGTAACTTCGAAGCATGCGGGTGCTGCTCGTGGAGGACGATCCGACGATCGCGCAGTTCGTCGAGAAGGGATTGCGCGAAGCGGGCTATGCCGTCGATCACGCGGCAGATGGCGTCAGCGGTCTCGAGTGTGCCCTCGCGGAGCCGTACGATGCGGCCATCGTCGACGTGATGCTTCCGCGCATGGACGGCCTGGCGACGATCGACGCGTTGCGGGCGCGCGGCGTCCGGCTGCCGGTGCTGATTCTCAGCGCGAAGCGCTCGGTCGACGATCGCGTCCGGGGCCTGCAGGCGGGCGGCGACGACTATCTGACGAAGCCATTCGCGTTCGCAGAGCTGCTGGCGCGCGTGCAGGCGCTCATCCGGCGATCGACCGGGGCCGCCGAACCGACGCGCCTCGCCGTCGGCGACCTCACGCTCGATCTGCTGACCCGGAAGGTGCAGCGCGGCGCCACACCAATTGACCTTCGTCCGCGCGAGTTCGCGCTGCTCGAATACCTGATGCGCAATCCCGGCCGGGTGCTCTCGAAGACGATGATCCTCTCGCACGTCTGGGGCTACAACTTCGACCCGAGCACCAATGTCGTGGACGTGCTCGTCTCGCGCCTGCGCGATCGCATCGATCGCCCGTTCGCCAGCCGCCTGCTGCACACCGTCCGCGGGGTCGGCTACGTCTTACGAGCATGCTGGCGCGCGGGACGCTCGGGCTCCGGTTGTCACTCTGGTACGCGGCCGTGTTCGTCGTGAGCACGGCCGCGCTCGTGGGCATTACCTACTGGCTGCTCGCGACCTCGCTCGCGCGCCGTGATCACGACATCATCGCGGCGACCCTGCGCGAGTACGCGCTGCGCTACGATGCGGCCGGACTGCCGGCGCTGCAGCGCGCGGTCGAAGTGGAGCAGCGAACGGGCCGCCGCGAGCGGCTGTTCGTCCGCGTGCTCGGCCCCGGCGCCGACGCGCTCTTCGTCAGCATGCCGCCCGGCTGGTCGGATTTCGATCTCGATCAGCTCAGCGACGATGACCGCGGCGTCGTCGAAGCGCCGGCCCGCTCCACGAGTGCCGTCCTGGAAGTCGCGTCCGCGCGGCTGCCCGACGGCACGATCCTCCAGGTCGGGAAGAGCAACGAGATCCGCCTCGCGCTGCTCGCGCAGTTCCGAACCGTCGTCGGCTGGGTGTCGGTGCTGGCGATGGTCGTCGGCGTCGTGGGCGGCCTCGTGATCACGCGATCGACCCTGCGCCCGATCAACGAACTGATCGACGTCGTCCGGGGGATCATCCGCACCGGCCGGACGGACGCACGCGTTCCGTCGCGGGGGCCGAGCGGCGATACGGTCGACGAGCTGGTCACGCTCTTCAATACGATGCTCGATCGAATCACCGGACTGATCGGCGCGATGGGAGAGTCGCTCGACAACGTCGCGCACGACCTCCGGACGCCGATGGCGCGCCTGCGCGGGACCGCGGAGCGTGCGCTGCAGTCGGGCGATCCGGCAGCGCAGCGCGAGGCGCTTTCAGACTGCCTCGAAGAATCCGAGCGCATCCTGTCAATGCTCGATACCTTGATGGACATTTCCGAGGCCGAGACCGGCGTGCTGCGGCTGACGCGCGAACGGATCGATCTGCGGGCGCTGCTCGAGGAAGTGGTCGAGTTGTACGAGGACGTGGCGGAGATGAAGCAGGTGACCGTCACGATCGAGCCGGGCGATGCGATCGCGGTCGAGGGCGGGCGCGATCGCCTCCGGCAGGCGTTCGCGAATCTGCTCGACAACGCCATCAAGTACACGCCCGGGCACGGGTCCGTGCGGATTGCCGGGGGACGCGATCCGTCGGGCCAGGCGGTGATCACGATCGCTGATACCGGCGTGGGGATCGCGCCCGAGCACCTGCCGCGTATCTGGGAGCGGCTGTACCGTGCCGACCCGAGCCGCTCGGAGCGCGGCCTCGGCCTCGGCTTGAGCCTGGTGAAGGCCTACGTCGCGGCGCACGGCGGTACGGTCGAGGCCGTCAGCGAGCCCGGCCGTGGATCGGTCTTCACGGTGAGGTTGCCTGCGGCGTGAGCGGCTCAGCACACGTCGCCACCCAACGACGCTGAAAGGCGCCTCGCGCGTCGTCCCTCGCTCGGCGGCCAGGATCCTTACACCGATGTAATGTTCGCGTAAGCGCGCCGCAAGGTTGCTGATCGTCAAATGGAACAGAGGTAATCAGCAGCCACCATGCATACGACACTTTTCAAGAGAGGCAGCCTCGCTGCCATGGCGCTCGCGACGGTCACGCTCGCGGCGTGGAAGGCCCCCGATCGGGCGGTCAGCGCCGCCCCGGTGCGGGCAGAGGCGCCGGCCAGGGCCACGGCGCCCGCGCCGGCGGTGCCCGTTGCATCCTACGCACCCGTCGTCGAGCACGTGATGCCTGCGGTCGTCACGATCCGCGTCGAGAAGCGCGCCGCGGCGATCCCCACGGACAGCCAGCTTCCCGACGACGACTTCCTGCGGCGGTTCTTCGGCGGCCGCATCCCGCGGCAGGTGCCGCGCGGGGTCCAGCGCGGGCTGGGCTCCGGGGTGATCGTCAACCCCGACGGCTACATTCTCACCAACAACCACGTCGTCGACAGCGCCGACGAGGTGACGGTCGAACTGCCGGATCGCCGCAGCTTCACGGCCAAGGTGGTCGGTACGGATCCTCCCAGCGACCTCGCCGTCGTGAAGATCGACGCGCGCGATCTGCCGACGCTGTCGCTCGGCGACTCCGACGCGGTGAAGATCGGTGACGTCGTGCTCGCGGTCGGCAACCCGCTCGGCATCGGCGAGACCGTCACGTCCGGCATCATCAGCGCGAAGGGGCGCACGACGGACGTTGGCGACGGCAGTTATCAGGATTTCCTGCAGACCGACGCGCCGATCAACCACGGCAACTCCGGCGGCGCGCTCGTCAACGCGAACGGCGAGCTGGTCGGCATCAACTCGCAGATCCTCTCGCCGTCGGACGGCAACATCGGCCTGGGCTTCGCGATCCCGTCGAACATGGCGCGCAACGTGATGGACCAGTTGATCAAGCACGGCACGGTCCGCCGCGCGAAGCTGGGCGTGACGGTGCAGGGCATCACGCCGGATCTGGCGGCGAGTCTCGGGCTGCCGTCGGCGAAGGGCGCGCTCGTGAGCAACGTCGAGGACGGCAGTCCGGCGGCGCGCGGCGGCATCAGGCAGGGCGACGTGATCACCGAGTACAACGGCAAGGCCGTGGCCGACAGCAATCAGCTGCGCAACGACGTGTCGAGCACGGCGCCGGGATCGAGCGTGACGCTCAGCGTGTTCCGGAACGGCCGCACCGAGCGCGTGACCACGACGGTCGGCGAGCTCGCCGCGAAGCGGGATCGATCGCCGCGGGCGGCGGAGCACGGCTCGGAAGGCAGATTCGGGATGGGCGTGCAGCCGCTCACACCGGATCTGGCCGAAGAGGCCGGCGTTCCGCGCGGAACGCAGGGGCTGATCATCACGTCGCTGGATCCGTCGGGCATCGCAGCCGAGAGCGGCTTCCAGGAAGGCGACGTCATCGAGAAGGTCAACGGCGCCGCCGTCAAGACGGTTGACGAGCTGAAGAGCGCGCTCGACAGGAACGGCGGCAAGCCGTCGCTGGTCATCGTCAACCGCAAGGGCACCGACGTGTTCCTGACCTTGCGCGCCGAGTAAGCGATCGTGCTTCCGCGTCCCGGGCTTCCGCCTGAAGGTGGAAGCTACGGGATCGATATTACGGGGCCCGCTCGGACCGGTCGAACGCGAACGATCGAACGCGCACGGATCGCGCGCGGCCCCGTCGCTTCCGCCTTCAGGCGGAAGATCCACCAACGCGGACCGATCGCACGCGGTCCCGTAGCTTCCGCTTTCAGGCGGAAGAACCGCCCGCGCGAAGCCGCTGCAGCGCCAGCACCAGTCCTTCCACGCTCTGGCTCAATTGCCGCAGGCGGTGCATTCGCTCGTGCTCGCCTTCGTGCCGCTGATCGATCGGGCAATCGTAGTCGCCTACGACGTGCGCCACGCGGCGTCCGCGCAGCGCCGCGGCCGCGAACATGAAATGCCGCCATCCCCATCCGAGGTCGTCCGGCACGTCCCGCATCTCATCGAGGAGCGCACGGTGCATGAGGAACGGCCCGTACGAGTAGTCACCGGCCACGTGCGTCACCTCCGCGGTGAGGTGCGCGATCGCGTGCTCGCAGTAACGCTGCAGCGGTGGAAACGTCGCGAAGCTCGCCTCGCTCCGGGCCGCGACCGAGACGCCGACGTCGTTGTCCGACGGCGCGCGGCTCAGGAACGCCGCCAGGTGCCGCTCGAAGAACTCCGCCTTGTCACTTTCGGTGTAGAGCACGAAGGGCGTGTCGAGGGCGGCGGCAGTCGCGAGCGCCGCCTTGACCTGGGGCACGAGCCCGCGCGTCGGCGGCTTCACGAGCGTGACGCGCGGCAGCCGTGCGAGGGCGTCGACCAGCGCGGGGGACGACCCGCCGTCGGCGACGACGATCGGGAAGCCGATGGCCGACAGGCGCTGCAGCGCGCGGCGGATCAGCGCGTCTTCCTGGTCGTCGCGCGCGAACGCGATCGCCGCGATGCAGACGTCGGACGGTGACATGCGGTCGAAGGGCGAAGGGAAGGGCGATCCCCGACGCGCCCCTACCGCGTCCCGAGCGGATGCGACTCGTCGAGCGCCTGATACACCAGCGTCGAGAACTTCTCCGCGGTATCGGTGGTGTTCGGCATCAACTGAATCATGAACACCATCACGAGGCGCTCCGGCGGATCGACCCGGTACGACGTGCCGTACGCGCCGCCCCACCCGAAGCTGCCGACCGACTGCATGCCGCCGGCGCCGTAGCGATCGGTCGTCTCGAACCCGAACCCGAAGCCGAGGCCGGCAGTCGAGTGCAGCGTCCCGCTCTGGTTCGTCGTCATCAACGCGACGCTGCGCGGCGACAGGATGCGCACGCCGTCGATCGTGCCGCCGAGACGAATCATCTCGAGGAAGCGCGCGTAGTCGCGCGCGGTGGAGAGCAGGCCGGCGCCGCCGGCGAAGCTGCGCCGGGGGCCCTCGACGTAGTGGCCCTGTCCCTTCGCGCCATCCGGCGCACGCTCGATCGCGCCATCGGCGCGGCTCGCGTAGACGGTCGCGAGGCGATCGCGCTGATCCGGCGACAGGAAGAAGCGCGTGTCTTTCATGCCGAGCGGGCCGGTGATGTGCGATTCGACGTACTGGTCGAGCGGCTGGCCCGACGCGCGTTCGACGACGCAGCCGAGTATGTCGGTGTTGTAGCCGTAGACGTAGGCGTCGCCGGGCTGCGCCACGAATGGCAACGTCCCGAGCCGCTCCATCGTGTCGCAGATCGGTTCGTCCTTGTCCGCGGTGTACCAGCCGTAGCCGGCCGCGGGGCCGAGCCCCTTCGCCTCGTACAGCGCCGCCACGAGCGGGTCGGTGCCATAGGAAATGCCGGCGGTGTGGGTCAACAGATCGCGGATTCGAATCGGCCGCGCCGCCGGTACCGTCGTCATGCCGGAATCCGACTTCACGGCGACCGTCGACTTCGCGAACG
>JABFWM010000043.1 GCA_013362195.1 Acidobacteriota bacterium | reverse complement strand
CGCCACAGAAGAACACAGAAAAACACTGGCTTCTTGTGTTTCGGTTTTCTGTGTTTGTCTGTGTTTGTCTGTGGCCTTGTTCGTCTGTGTTTTTCTGTGGCCGTCTTTTCTTCTCCGGTGCCTTGCTGTGTTTCTGTGGCCCTCAGCGCGGCCATCCTGTCTGTGGTAACCCCGGCTCCACCTTCAGGGCCGTGCGGTAATACATCTTCTTCAGCACGTCGTCGGGCAGGTTCATCCCGTACATCTTCCAGAACGCGTGGTAGCCGCGGTAGTAGTCGAAGTACTCGTCCTTCGTCTCGAACACGCGCCAGTAGTACGGGTACTCCGTCGGTTCGTAGGTGTCCTTGCCGAACATGATCCGGTCCTGGTATTTCGTGAAGAACTCCGCGGACGCGCGGGGCTGGCGGCCGAACTCGTAGAGCACGGCGGCCACTTCGAGATAGACGTTCGGGCACGAGTCGAGCAGGCGCGCGGCGCGGCGCAGGTCGTTGCCGTACCAGGCGAAGTGCGCGGCGATGAAGCGCGTGTTCGGATGCCGGGCGAACATGGTGTCGCGCTCCTTCATCAGCTGCTCGAAGCTTGGATACTGGCTGGGCGGGCTCTGGCGGTTCGGGAAGAGGTTCAACTCGAGCCAGCGCTCGTTGTGGCTGTCAATCGGCGAAAAAAACTCCTGGGGCTCCGCCGTGTGAATGATGACCGGGATGTTCAACCTGCCGGCGAGATCCCAGACCGGATCCAGATCGGGATCGTCGACCGCCAGACGCGATCCGTCGGCCTTCCTGTTGCGCAGCCCGAGTTCCTTGAACACCTTCAACCCGATCGCGCCGTTCTTGACGGACTGCTCCAGGTCCGCCAGCGCCTTCTCCTTCCAGCCCGGCCCGCCCGCGCCCTCCCAGTTCACGTTCGCGAAGACGCGGAAGCGATCCTTGAACGGGCTCTTCGTGATCGCCTCGACCTTCTCCCGGATGGTGTCCGGATCGGTGCCGCCTGAAAGATCGACGAGCACGCGCAGGTTCAGGGCGTCCATCTCCTTGATGCGATCCGGGTTGTTCACGTAGCTGGCGGTGCCATGCGTGTGGACGTCGACCACCGGAAACTTCGCGCGCGGGACGAGGTGCTCTTCGGCGACGACGGTGGATCGGGGACGATAGTCGACGATGGTCGGCGGCGGCTGCACCGGTGCGGCGCAGCGGAGGTGCCTGAACTCGGTGGTGCCGGGCGGGCATTCCTGTCCTTCTTCTATGGGCGTCCCCTGCGGCCCGCGTCCACCGCCCGGTCCACGTCCGCGGCCCTGTTCAGGCTGCCGCGCTGGCGGTTGCGGCGCCTGCGACTCCTGCGGCGGCGCGCTCCGGGGCGGCTGCGCAACCAACGCCCCGCCCGCGAGCGCGATCGCGGCGGCACTGATGATGACAACGGATGGGACCCGCATCACACCTCCGAAATGAATTCGTGCCGGAAAGATTACTCCAGATTTACAATGGCCTTGACGGCCGACGGACCATGGCTTGGTGATTCCGCGAGGGCGCCATGACAAGCTCCTTCCACGATGTTGCGCAGAAACTGGCGGAGGCGGGCCGCCGCTTCGACGCGCGCGGCTGGGTGCTCGGGACCAGCGGCAACTTCAGCGCGGTGCTGGCCCATATGCCGCTGCGGCTCGCGATCACGCGGAGCGGCACGCACAAGGGAGAATTGACGGCCGCCGACATCCTCGAGATCGGCGACGAAGGCATCGTCGTGCGCGGCGACGGCGTACCGTCGGCGGAAACGCGGCTGCACATCGAGATCGTGGCGGCACGACGCGCTGCCGCGGTGCTGCACACGCATTCGGTCTGGAGCACGTTCCTGTCGGATCGGTGCGGCGACCGCGGCGGCGTGGCCATCGAAGGCTACGAGATGCTCAAGGGGCTTTCGGGCGTCACCACGCACGAACACCGCGAATGGATCCCCGTGCTCGAAAACGATCAGAACATGGGGCGCCTCGGCGGCGTGGTGCGCGAACTGCTCGCGGAATGGCCGACGTGCCACGCGTTCCTGCTGCGGCGCCACGGGATGTACACTTGGGGCGCCACGCTCGCCGAGGCGATCCGCCATGTCGAGATCGTCGAGTTCCTGCTGGAGAGCGTGGGACGCGCCGAGTACAGCGGACTGGCGAAGGTCGAGGAGGTTGCACCATGGCGATCGTGAAAGTCCCTGCCGAAGACGCCACCATCCGCGGCGACGCGGCGGTTGCGGCATTCCTCGCGGCCTACGGCATCGATTACGAGCGCTGGGCCCCCGAGCAGCCCGTCGCCGCCGACGCGCCGCCGGAGGCGCTGCTCGCCGCGTACGAGCGCGAGATCGAGAAGCTGAAGGCGCGCGGCGGCTACGTCACGGCCGACGTGATCGACGTGAAGCCGGACACCCCCAATCTCGACATGATGCTGGCGAGGTTCAGCCGCGAGCACTTCCACGACGAGGACGAAGTGCGCTTCATCATCGAAGGGCGCGGCCTGTTCCACGTCCATCCGCCGCACGGGAACGTCTTCGCGATTGAAGTGGAGGCGGGCGATCTGATCCGCGTGCCGCGCGGCACGCATCACTGGTTCGATCTCTGCGCCGAGCGGCGCATCCGCGCGATCCGCCTGTTCCAGGATCCGGCCGGGTGGACGCCGCACTACACCGACAGCGGCGTCGACAAGGACTTCCAGCCGCTCTGCTTCGGCCCGGCCTACGTGCCAGCGGCGAGCGCTCGTGGCTGATGCCGCAAGGTAATGGGAGAGCGCGGCAAGCAGCCGGTCCCGGGAACGAAAACGTCCGACGCCCCCGCGCGATCATCCTCGACATCGAAGGCACGACGACGCCGATCGCGTTCGTCACGAAAACACTCTTCCCCTACGCGCGCCGTCACCTCCGGTCCTTCCTGGACCATGACGGCGACGCCTCGTCGGACGTCATCGCGCGCCTGCACGCCGAGCATCATCACGAAACCGACACGTCGTGCCCGCCATGGCCGGACGACTCGCCGGCCGCCGGCCGCGCCGCGGCAATCCCCTACGTCCAGTGGCTGATGGATCGGGATCGGAAATCTCCCGCGCTGAAAGATCTCCAGGGCCGCATCTGGGAAAACGGATATCGCTCGGGCGAACTGGTTGGCGACGTGTTCGCCGACGTGGCGTCCGCGCTCGAGCGCTGGCAGCGCGAGGGGATCGGCGCGGGCATCTTCTCGTCAGGCAGCGTGCTCGCGCAGAAGCTGCTCTTCGCACATTCCTCTGCCGGCGATCTGACGCGCTATCTGCGCTGGTATTTCGATACCGGGATCGGTGCGAAGGGGGATCCCGAGAGCTACGCCCGGATCGCCCTGCACATCGCGACGCCGCCAGCGGACGTCCTCTTCATCTCCGACGTGCTGCGCGAGCTCGACGCCGCGCGGACCGCGGGGATGCAGACGGCGATGTCGATGCGTCCCGGCAACGCGCCGCAGCCCGCGCACGATCATCGCGTGGTCGGAAGCTTTGACGAGCTCACCTGAGCGCGCGCGAGGTCGTGCGCGTGCAGACGGTCCGGGCGCCGCCGCGTCTTCCGCACATACCACTCCCCCGCCGCTGCGGTCGCCGTGAATCCGATCCAGAACGCGACGCCGAAGAATTGGTCGGGGGCGAGGCCCGTCACACGACGGGTCGCGAAGAACACCGCAACGACCGGCCGCGTCGTCGCAATCCCCAGGACGATGGCGATCGCGCGCAGCATCCATTCGCGATGGCCGTCGATGTCGCGCGCCCTGATGCGGCGCCAGGCGACGACCAGGGCGGCGGCGAAAGCCGTCGCGTAAAACAGGATCGCGCTCACCTCGAGCCAGCCGCCGACGGGCACCACCACCATCGCGTAGCCAGTCATCGCGACGACGAGCGCGGCGGCCAGAAACGCCCGGCCGATCCAGCGGTGCACGCGCGGCATCCGGCCGCGGAGCGCGCTGGAGAGTTGCAGCGGGATCGATGTGGCGAGCGCGAGGCCGGCGATCACATGCGTGCGCGTCAGCGCGGCCTTGGCGAGGAACAAGGCGTCCAGCGACCGCATCGGATTGGCGCCGGGATCGACAGGATGCGCGAGTGCGAAGAGGCGGCGAAGCGAGGCCGCCACTGCAATCGCGCAGAGAACGAGAACGACGGTCCACAAGGCGCGGCCTTCAGTTCGCATTGGTGCGTGCTCCGCCAGCCGCCGGCGTCAATACCTGTCTTCGACGTTGCCGGCGCGATTCGGTTCGCTGACTGGCGCGGGTCGAGGTCAGCGCCCTCGGGCTGCCGCGACCGCCGTGCGGATGACCATGGCCGCACCGACGTCACCGTTCACCGCAGCCCGCTATCCATGCTCCACCCCTTCCTCCGTCGTCCAGCGCGCCGTGAAGAACAGCAGCGCCATCGCGCCGTAGCCGAACACGAACGGCCACGCGGGTGAGAGCTTCAGCGTCGTGTCCGCATACGTCCACTGGTACGAGTGCATGAGGCCGGTCGCGGAGAGGAGCGCCGCGCACACGCACCAGGCGGCGGCGTTCGTCCAGCGCCGCTCGATCACGGCAACGACGGCGGCCGACAGCAGCATGGCGGTGAACAGGAATCCCTGTTCCAGCGCGAAGGCGCCGGCAATCCAGACGTCGTTCTTCTGGAACTCGCCGACGAGCGCTTCGGTGAAGCCGCCCGCCGCACCGCCGAGGCCGGCCGCGCGCACGCCGTTCTTCGCGAGCAGCGCGCCCCACGCGCCGATCCCCGGCAGCAGGCCGACGACGACCGCGGGCGTGTGCGCGCGTGGGGTCGCGTCGAACGCCTGCGCAACGATCATCATGCCGATCCACAAGACGATCGCCATGCCGGCATCGATGGGAATCGCCCAGGCGATCCACGCGAGCGTCCCCGTGAGGCAGATCGCGGTCACGAACGCGCCGTTCAGCATTGAGTAACCCGCGCGCGCGCCGAGCGCCTTCCATCCGGGATGCCCGATGTAGATCGTCGTCGGGAACGCGGAGCCGAACAGCGCGGCCGCGACGCTGCCAAGACCGTTGATGGTCAGCGAGCGTCGCGTCTCGTACGAGTCCCCCGCCGCCTCGGCGGACTCGATGTTCTGCAGCGACCCGAGCACGTTGAAGAGTCCCATCGCGACGATCACCGAGAAGTACGGAAGCAGATGGCCGCCGCCGATCGCGGCGAAGAGGTCGGCGAAGACGGGAACCGGCAGGTGCGGCGCCGCGCCTGAGGGCCTCCCGCCGACGGGAGCAATGCCGGTCAGCCACGACAGCGCGGTGCCGATCGCCACCGCCAGCACACCGCCGGGCAGCCGTCCCTTGAAGCGCACGCGGCCGAAATACGTCAGCATCACGATCGCCAGCGTCGTCAAGCCGACGATGGGCCGCGCGAAGGTGCGGAAGAGAAAGCCGAGCGAGATGAAACTGAGCGCGATGCCGGCGAGCGTCGAGAGCAGCGCGGCGCGCGGCGTCGCTTTGCGGACGCGCTCCGCAATCGGCGCGGCGGCGAGCTCGATCACGCCCGAGCAGAACGTGGCGAAGAGGCCGGCCTGCCACGCGACGCGCGCCGGGTCGGCCGCTCCCGCGGCTGCGGCGAGCGCCTTCGCCGGCAGCATCACCAGAAACACGTGGGCGAAGAGCGACACCGTGTTGATGCCGTACGGCAGCGCGCAGA
>JABFWM010000119.1 GCA_013362195.1 Acidobacteriota bacterium | reverse complement strand
CGTGTTCGTGTGCGAGGACCGCGCCGGGTTCCTGCGCGCCATTGGCTCGGCGACCCCCGATCGCGAACCGATTCAGGTGCCGTTCCGCCTTCGCCCGCGGGAGCGTGCGCCCCTCGACGTCCGCGCGGTCGTCCGCGCCGACGGACCGTTGCTGCGGTGGATCGTCCGCCCTGCGGCGTCGCTCGAGAAGGTCCAGAGCGCCGAGCTGACCGTGTAAACCCGACAAAATTATCCTGTATCGATTTTGTTCGCATCGCCCCATGTCCGGGCGCTGCTCTGCGGGGAATGACGGCCATCCGCATGGCATGGCTGTTGATGACACGGCGTGCATGGCAAAGACCCGTAAGCGTGTTGGCGAAGCTCCGTCAGATCCTTCAGTCGAGCAGCCCGCCGACGCACAGGACGTGCGCGGCACCGTCGCGTCCAACGGCAACGCGGACCGCGTCGCCGCACGGGCGTACGAGCTGTATCTTGCGCGCGGCGGAAGCCACGGCAACGATTGGGAGGATTGGCTGACCGCTGAACGCGAGATCATGGGGCGGCGTCCTGAATCACAGGAACGGTAGACGTTCCTGAGATGTCCGCCACCGCGATGACCTCTGGAGGTCGCGCCCGGCCGTTCGTACTCGTGGCCGACGACGACCGCGACACTCGGGAACTGTACCGGGCCTGCTTCGACACCAGTGGCTATCGCACGGCCGAGGCGCCCTCGGGCACTCAGGCCATGGCGTCCGCGGTGGAAATTGTTCCCGACGTCCTTCTGACCGATTACGTGATGCCCGACGTCGACGGCATTACCCTCGCCGAGCTCCTGAAAGACGATCCCCGCACTTCGGCGATCCGGATTCTGATGGTCACCGGGTTTCCCGCGCCCGACCTGGAGCGTCGTGCGCAGGGGGCCGGAATCGAGCGCGTGCTCATCAAGCCCTGCCTGCCGCAGGCGGTTATGCGCGAGGTCGCCCGCGTGCTGGCGCGGCCCGCCTATCGCAAACGTCAGCGCACGCAACCCGTCCTTCCGCTGTCGCAGGCCGTCCGTGTGGCGGTCGATCGGCGGAACGTGGCCGCGCGGCGCGAGGCGGTGGAGCGCGTCCGTCAGGAGTTCGCCGCGCTGCCCGGGCTCGCGCTCACGACCGAGCAGGCCCGCCTCATCTTTGGGTTCAACCGCGACGCGACCGAGCGAATCCTCCTGTCGCTCGAATCCGAAGGGTTTCTTGCCCGCACCGGCCAGGGTGCGTTTCGCCGTCCCGCCTAGAACAGCTTGCCGCCAAGCGGCACGTCCTTGTCCGGCACCGCCAGCACGACGGCGCCGGCCGAATCGGGCAGCCCAAGCGTTAAAACTTCGGACATGAACGGTCCGATCTGACGCGGTGGAAAGTTGACGACGGCCAGCACGAGGCGTCCGACGAGATCCTCGGCGGCGTAATGGCGCGTCAGCTGCGCGGACGATCGCCGCGTCCCGAGCTCCGCTCCGAAATCAATCACCAGCTTGTAGGCGGGTTTTCGCGCCTCCGGGAAGAGATCCACGCGCGTGATGCGGCCGACGCGGATGTCTACGCGCTCGAAGTCGGCGAAGGTAATCATGTGACGGGATCATACGGGCACATTGATTGCGTCGTGCCTGAGTAAATGAGCCGGGGACGGGCGCGCGTCGGGTGCTCCGGCTGGGAGTACAAGCACTGGCGCGGTGACTTCTATCCGGCGGAGCTGCCCAGGACGCGGTGGTTCGAGCACTACGCCACGACGTTCGATACCGTCGAGATTAACAACAGCTTCTACCGCCTGCCCGAGCGCGCGACGTTTGCGGCCTGGAGCCGACGAGCCCCGCCGGGATTCGAGTTTGCCGTCAAGGCGAGCCGCTTTCTCACGCACATGAAGAAGCTCAAGGATCCGGAGGAACCGCTCGATCGGCTGTTCTCCCGGATGCGCGCGCTCGGCGAGCACCTCGGACCGGTGCTCTATCAACTGCCGCCGGGGTTCAAGGTGAATGCGGAGCGTTTCCGCCATTTCATCGCGTCGCTGCCTCGGGACGCGCGGCACGTTGTCGAGTTCCGCGACCCGTCGTGGTACGACCGCGAGATCTGCGGGATGCTGGACGACCGCGGCGTGGCGCTGTGCCTCCACGACATGCCGGGCTCGGCGACGGGGCGGGAACGTGTCGGGCCGTTCGTCTACGTCAGGTTTCATGGCGCCGACGCCAGGTATGGCGGCGGCTATTCGGAGGAGCGGCTTCGAAGCTGGGCCGGGTGGCTCAACGAACAACGCGACGCGGGCTGCGACGTGTACGCGTATTTCAACAATGACATCGGAGGACATGCGCCGCGGGATGCTGTCGTGCTGCGGCGTGTGCTGGAGGATCATCCATGAGACAGCAGCAGAAGTTGGCGCTGGGCCTGGCGGCCGGATTCGGCGCTGCGCTCGTGGCGCGGCGGCTGGCGCGCGCGCGCCACACGATTTCGTTCGAAGGCCGGGTGGTCGTGATCAGCGGCGGGTCGCGCGGGCTCGGCCTCGTGATGGCGCGGATGGTCGCGGAGGAAGGCGCCCGCGTCGTGCTCCTCGCGCGCGATCCCGGTGAGCTCGCGCGGGCCGCCGAGGACCTGCAGGCGCGCGGCGGCGAGGTGATGACGATTCGCTGCGACATCCGCCGGCGCGCCGACGTCCGTGCCGCGATCGATGCGGTCATCGACCGGTGGCATGCCGTCGACGTGCTGATCAACGATGCCGGCATCATCCAGGTGGGACCGCTCGAGCACATGGAGCACGAGGACTTCGAGAATGCGATGGCCACGCACTTCTGGGGCCCGCTGCATCTCATGCTCGAAGTCACGCCGATCATGCGGCACCGCGGCTTCGGCCGGATCGTCAACGTCTCGTCGATTGGCGGCAGGGTCGCCGTGCCGCACCTGGCGCCGTACTGCGCGAGCAAGTTCGCGCTCATCGGCCTCTCCGACGCCATCCGCGCGGAGCTCGATCAATTCGGCATCCGCGTGACCACCGTCGCGCCCGGCCTGATGCGCACCGGCTCGACGGTGAACGCGCAGTTCAAGGGACGCCACGAGGCCGAGTACGCCTGGTTCAAGACCTTGAGCTCGATTCCCGGCCTGACCATCGCCGCCGAGCGCGCCGCCCGGAAGATCCTCGACGCGTGTCGTCACGGCGATCCGGAGCTGACGATCACGCCGCAGGCGAAGGCTGCGGCGGTGGCCAACGTGGCGTTGCCGGCCACTGTCGCGCGCGCGATCGCCCTCGTCGCGCGTGCGCTGCCATCCGCGAACGGCGCGCAGGGCAATGCGATCAAGAAGGGAAGGGACAGCGAGGCGGGCTGGACGCCGTCGCTCGTGACGAAGCTGACCGACCGCGCCGCCGTCGCGAACAACGAGATGTAGCGGCCCGAAGGCAGCGGCTACGGCTTCAACACGACCTTGATGCAGCCGTCTTCCTTGTCCCTGAAGGTTCGATAGCCTTCCGGCGCCTGCTCCAGACGCAGTCGGTGGGTGATCACGAACGACGGGTCGATCTCGCCGCGGACGATGCGATCGAGCAGCATCGGCAGATAGCGGTGCACGTGCGTCTGTCCCATTCTCAGCGTGAGTCCCTTGCCGAACGCCGCGCCGAGCGGCACCTTGTCGACGAGGCCGCCGTACACGCCCGGGACCGACACCGTGCCGCCTTTGCGGCAGGCGTGGATCGCCTGCCGCAGCGCTGACGCGCGGTCGGTCGCCAGCATCGTTGCCGTTTTCGCGCGGTCGTACCAGTCATCGATCGTGGCGCCGTGCGCCTCCATGCCGACGGCGTCGATACAGGCGTCCGGGCCGCGGCCGCCGGTGGCATCCTTCAACGCCTCGAACACGTTCGTGACGGTGAGGTCGATGACTTCGGCCTTTCCCATGTCGGCCGCCAGCAACAGCCGCTCCGGCACGCGATCGATCGCGATCACGCGCCCGGCGCCGAGCATCCATGCCGATCGAATCGCGAACTGTCCCACCGGTCCGCATCCCCAGACTGCGACGGTATCTCCGGGGGTGATGTTGCAGTTCTCGGCGGCCATGTAGCCGGTGGGGAAGATATCGGAGAGGAAGAGGGCCTGTTCGTCGCTGAGCGCGTCGGGCACTTTGAGCGGCCCGACGTCCGCGAACGGCACCCGCACGAACTCCGCTTGTCCGCCCGCGTATCCGCCCATCATGTGCGAATAGCCGAACAGGCCGGACCCCGCATAGCCGTACGCCTGTTCGAGCATCCACGCGTTCGGGTTCGAGTTGTCGCACGCGGACCACAGCTCGCGCTGGCAGAAGAAACAGCGTCCGCACGCGATCGTGAACGGGACGACGACGCGGTCGCCGACGGCGAGTGTGTGGTTCTCGGCGCCGACCGCGACCACTTCGCCCATGAATTCGTGGCCGAGGATGTCGCCGCGCTTGAGCGTGGGAATGAAGCCGTCGAGCAGGTGCAGATCCGACCCGCAGATGGCGGTCAGCGTCACCTTCACGATCGCATCGCGCGGGTTCAGGATCCTGGGATCCGGCACCCGCACGACGCGAACGTCATTGGTTCCGTACCAACACAGCGCTCTCATGTGAACGGCGCGACTGCCTGCCGGCTGCTGCCTACCGCCCGCGACTAACCGCGCGGCTGCCCCGACGTCGTCGCGACCTCGCCAGCTTCGACGAGCTGCTTGAATCGGCGCAGGTCTTCGCGGATCTCCGACGCGGCGTCGCGGCCGAACAGCCGCGCCACCGCGGCGCCGATCCTGCCGCCGGGCGGGCTGTACTGCAGGTGGACGGTGACGCGGGTGCCGCGATCGCCGGGGACCGCGTCGAAGTTGACCGATCCCGCGCTCACGACGCCGGATCCTTCGAGCGAGCGCCAGCCAATCAGCTTGTTGGCGACCTCGTTGTGAATCTCGGCGTCCCACTCCACGATCGTGCCGGCGGGCCCTTTCGCGCGCCAGTGCGAGATCGTGTCGGTGATGCGCTCGACCGACTGCAGGTGGTGCATGAAGCGCGGCAGGTTCTCGAGGTTGCGCCAGAACCGGTAGAGCGTTTCGATGGGTTGGTTGATCGTGACGCTCTCGAGCACGTTCACGCCGCGCGCGCCCCGCAGCGCCGCGCGCGTGTCGCTCCGCGTGCCCGCGGTGTTGACGCCGAGCGCCTCGTAGACGTCGCAGTGCGCGGTGACGCCGCGGCGCAGCAGCAGGCCGCCGAGTCCGGCGTACAGCCAGCCGCTCGAGCGCAGCCGGGACAGGCCGTAGACGGCCAGCGCCGTCCCCGCCGCCATCGACGCCCAGCGCTCGAATTCGCTCAGGTTGCGATCGGATCGCGCGAGCGCTTCGCGCGAGTCTTCCGGAAAGGTCATCTCGATCGTCGCCATCGTCGCTACTTTCTCCCTGTTGCCGTGGTGGCCGTCCAGGACGGCGGATCGCTCGCGGGGACGGACTCCGCGACCACATCGTCGACCGCATTGCCGGACGTCCATCCGCGATTCAGCATGGTGCGGTCGATCCAGTCGCGCGCGACCGAGTAGTCGTGCCGTCCCATGGCGGCGCGTACCGCGAGGGTCGCCCCCGTCATCGCGAGCAGCCCGCCGATGAACCCGCCGCGGCGGGCGCCGATCATCGCGAGCGCGCTGCCCCAGGCCGCCGTCATCCAGCGTTCCTGGTCGTAAGTATTGATG
>JABFWM010000099.1 GCA_013362195.1 Acidobacteriota bacterium | reverse complement strand
CGGAGTTCATCCGCCGGATGCTGATTGGCGACGGCGTCGCCGACCACCGGACGGTGACGGTGCACGAGGGGATCGATCCGGGGCGCGCCGACGCCGCGCCGGCGGCGGACCTGCACGCGGAGTTCTGGCTGCCGCACGGCGCGCCGATCGTCGGCAACGTCGCGGCGCTCGTGCCGCACAAGGGGCAGCGGCACCTGATTGACGCGGCCGCGCTGGTGGTGCGGCAGGTGCCCGACGCGCGGTTCGTCATCGCGGGGGAAGGCGAGCTGCGCGCGTCGCTCGAGCAGCAGATCAGGCATCTCCATCTCGAAAAGCACGTCATCCTCGCGGGGTTCCGCCCGGACGTGCTGTCGGTCCACAAGGCGTTCGACGTGTTCGTGATGAGTTCGGTGACCGAAGGGCTCGGGACGTCGCTGCTCGATGCGATGGCGTGCGGCAAGCCGGTCGTCGCCACGCAGACGGGCGGGATCCCGGAGGTGGTGGTCGACGGCCAGACCGGGGTGCTGGTGCCGCCGCGGGATCACGAATCGCTGGCGCGGGCGATCGTGGCGCTGCTGCGCGACGAACGTGCGCAGCAGGTGATGGGGGCCGGGGGGTTACAGCGCGTCCGCGAGCGCTTCAGCGCCGATCGGATGGTCGCGGACACGCTCGCGGTGTATACGCGCGTGTCGGCCCCGGAACGGTGACAGTCACAGTTTTCCCAGAACCGCACAGTTCGGCACCAGAAACCGTGACAGTCACAGTTCCCGCAACCGCACGGTTCGACGCCAGGGAACGGTGACAGTCACAGTTCCGCCCCGATAACTGTGACTGTCACCGTTCTTTCGTCAGCCGCAGCGCCAGGACGCCAGGACGACAGCCCGAATGGACGCGGGGGCAGTCGTCGAACGTCACCGCGGCGCCGTTGTTCGAGAACGTCACGCCCCGGGCGACCCGCGTCGACGGCGACCGGTCCGGCTCGATCAGGCTCACCGCCCCAAGGTTCTGGCCGGTGTGCGCGTCGAACACGCGCAGCTGATAACCGTTGACGAGAAACCCGACGCGGCCGCCGTCGGGCGTCCACGCCATCTCCGTCGCCTCTTCCGACTCCGTGTTCAGCGTCTGCACCACCCGCGCGGCGCTGCCCGTCCCCACCTTCAGCGACTGACAGCGGCCGACCGCGCAGCGCGCCTCGAGGACGTAGGCGACGAGCTCGCCGGACGGCGACCGCTGCGCGACCGTGACGTGGCGGCCGCCCAGCAGCCATCCCGCCGCGAACCCCGCGCCCGCTACGACGAACGCCGCAATGGCGAGCGCGATCGCGAACCCCGCGCGGCGCGACCCGCGCGCGGGCGGCAGACTCCCCTGAGTGGACATTGCGCGTCTCCCTGCGAGCGGCCGTAGCCGCAGGCGTTCATCATGCCGACGTGGCACAACGAGAAATCAAAGCGCACCGGATCGATCGGATCGATCGCGCGCAAGGACGCCGTGATCTCGGCGGCCATCCGCCATCCCGGCGACGTGTAGCGCGTCAGCCGGAGGCACCGCCCGAGCCGGATGACGTGCGTATCGAGCGGCACGATCAGCTTCGATGGCGGGATCGTCGTCCAGGCGCCGAGATCGACGCCGTCGCGCCGCACCATCCAGCGCAGGAACAAATTCAGCCGCTTGCAGCCGCTGCCCGCCGACGGACGCGGAAAGAAGTAGCAGACGCCCGCCCGCTTCGGCACGCGGCCATACACGGCGCGCACGTCCAGCGCCAGCGCGCGCCGCGAAAAGCTGTCCAGCGCGTCGCCGATGTCGACGGCATCGTCGCGGTAGCCCTCTCCGAAGAACGCTTCCATGGTGCCGGCGCGATCGAGCATCTGGCGCAGGATCCAGAGCAGCGCCGCGATGTCGACGCCGCGCGTCCAGCGGTGCACCATCGCCCGCAGCTCCGGATGCGGCGCCGCGGGATCGAAGCGGCGCACGAACGCCGCCGGCGCCGGCCCGAGAATCGCGGCGAGCGTCTCGATCGTGTTGATCACGCCGCCGACGCGTCCGAAGGCGAGCGCGGCCGCGCAGAACCCGACGACCTCCTGATCGCGTGGATGGCCGTAGCGCCGGACGATCTGGATGGGATCAGTGGCCGCGTCCTCGCGATTGAAGTCTGCGTAGAGTTCCTCGAGGCGGGGGCGCAGCACCGAGGAGCGAGGGGCGAGGACCGAGGGGCGTTCCGGGGTAGTTGCCACTGCGCGCTCAGAAACTTGTGATCGGCTCCCCGGCCTTGCACATCGGGCACTCCGCGACCGGATAGTTCTCCGGCGCCTTGTATTCCGCCAGCGCAAAGTTCGGCACGCCGGGATCCGTCACCGCTTCGAGGCGATCGCAGATCTCCACCGTCCCGATGACGGTGCCACCCGCCTGCCGCACCAGCGCGGCGCATTTCGCGAACGTCTTCCCGGTGTTCCGCACGTCGTCCGCGAGCAGCACGCGTTTGCCCTCCATCTCACGTGCGTAGAAGTCGCGCAGGAAGAAGTCGTGGCTGCCGCGGCTGCTGAACGGCGCGAAGCTGCACGGCGGATGCGTCAGCGCGCGGCGCCCATCGAGCAGGCCGGCGAGGGTGTGCGCGAGCAGGGCCCCGCCCATGACGGGACCGGCGACCACTTCGGTGCGTTCGAGCAGCTCGCCAGGCAGCACGTCGAGCAGATCCTGCGCGAGGCGCCAGATCGTCGACGGCTGACGGAACAACTGGTGCGGATTGAGGTAGACGCGCCCGTGATAGCCGTTCCCATAATCGAAGTGCCCGTTGCGCATGAGCACCTCGAAGTCCTGCAGCTGCCTGAGCGCCTGCCGGCGCAGATCGTCCGCTCTACTCATTCCGGTACACCACGCTTCCGCCGACAATCGTCGCGGCGACGCCGCCGCGCAGCGTCCACCCGTCGAACGGCGTGTTCTTCGACTTCGATCGCAGCGCCGCGGCCCGAATCGTGACCTTCGCGTCGGGCGCCAGCACCGTCACGTCGGCGGGCGCCCCGTCCTTCAGCGACCCGCCGGGCAGGTTCAGCACGCGCGCCGGGTTGACTGACAGCAGCTCGATCATGCGCGTCACGGAAATCCGGCCGGCATGGACGAGCCGATCGAAGACGAGCGGCACCGCCGTCTCGAGCCCGACGATGCCGAAGGGCGCGCGGTCGAACTCGACCAGCTTCTCGTCGAGATGATGCGGCGCATGATCGGTGGCAATGACGTCCACGGTGCCGTCGGCGAGGCCCTCGAGCATCGCGTCACGATCCGCTTCCTCGCGCAGCGGCGGGTTCATCTTGACGTTGGTATCGTATCGGAGCGGCGTCTCCAGTGATTCGTCGGTGAGCACGAAGTGATGCGGCGCGACCTCGCACGTGACCCGCGCCTCGCCCCGTGTCTTCGCATCGCGCACCGCGCGCAGCGACTGGCGCGCGCTCATGTGCGCGACGTGGAAGGCGCCGCCCGTCAGTTCCGCCAGCGCGATGTCGCGCTCCACCATGATCGACTCGGCGACCCCGGGAATGCCGCGCAGGCCCATCGCCGCCGCGCGATACCCCTCGTGCGCGACGCCGTCGCCCTTGAGCGACGGGTCTTCGCAGTGGTCGATGATCGGCACGCCGAGCATGCCCGCATACTCGAGCGCACGCCGCATGAGCAAGGCCGTCGCCACCGGACGCCCGTCATCCGTGAACGCGACGCATCCGGCCGCCTTCTGCGCGCCGAGCTCGGCGAGCTGCTCGCCGCGCGAGCCGAGCGACACCGCGCCAATCGGATAGACCCGCGCGAGGTTCGCGTCCGCCGCCCTCCGCAGCATCAGCTCCGTGATGCCGGGATGATCGTTGACCGGGTCCGTGTTCGGCATGCACGCGACCGCCGTGAAGCCGCCCGCCACTGCCGCGGCCAGCCCGGTGGCGATCGTTTCCTTGTGCTCCTGCCCCGGCTCGCGAAGGTGCACGTGGATGTCGATCAGCCCCGGCGCCACGATCCAGTCGCGCTGCGCCTCGAACACGTCCGCGCCGTCGGCCGGCAGATCGCGTCCGACGCGCGCGATCACGCCGCCGTCGACGAGCACGTCCATGACGCCGTCGCGCCCGCTTGCCGGATCGACGACGCGTCCGCCCTTGATCAGCAGCTTGCGTGTCCGGCCGTGTTCATCCGTGGTGCGCTTCATGAGTTCCGGTGTCCATCCCTGTTCATTCGTGGTGCCGTCATCAGTCCGTGCCCCCCTCCTGGCCCGCGAGCAGGTAGAGCACGGCCATCCGGACCGCGACGCCGTTGGTCACCTGCTCGAGAATCACCGAATAGGGTCCGTCCGCCACATCGGAATCGATCTCGACGCCGCGGTTCATCGGCCCGGGGTGCATGATGATGACGTCGTCTTTGGCGCGGCGGAGGCGCTCGGCCGTCAGGCCGAACAGCGTGAAGTATTCGCGCGTCGACGGGATGAAGTGGCCGTGCATCCGCTCGTGCTGAATCCGCAGCATCATGACGACGTCCGCGCCGTCGATCGCCTCGTCGATCGACGTGGTCGGCCGCACGCCGAAGCGCGCCAGATCGGCGGGCATGAGCGTGGCCGGTCCGCAGGCCCAGACGTGTGCGCCCATCTTGTTCAGGAGCTGCACGTTCGACCGCAGCACGCGGCTGTGCAGCAGGTCGCCGACGATCGCGACCTTCAGCCCGTCGAGGCGCTTCTTGTGCTCGCGAATGGTGAACGCATCGAGCAGCGCCTGCGTGGGGTGCTCGTGCATGCCGTCCCCGGCGTTGATGATCACCGACCGGCACAATCGGGCCAGCAGATGCGGCGCCCCTGACGACGCGTGCCGCATCACGATCATGTCGGGGGCCATCGCCTCGAGGTTGCGCACCGTATCGAGCAGCGACTCGCCTTTGGTGACGCTCGAGGTCGCGACCGCGATGCTCAAAGTGTCGGCGCTCAGGCGTTTTTCGGCGACCTCGAACGACGTGCGCGTCCGCGTGCTCGGTTCGAAGAACAGATTGACGACGGTCCGTCCGCGCAGCGTCGGGACCTTCTTGATCGGCCGCGCCGCGATTTCCTTCATCGCGTCGGCCGTCTCGAGGACCTGCCGAATCTCGTCGGCGTTCAGGTCGGCAATGCCGAGGAGATGGCGCGAGCGCAGCATCACTCGCGCTCCGCGTCGTTGATGAGGACCTCGTCGGCCCCGTCGATCTCCTGCAGGCGGACCTGCACGCTCTGCTGGCGAGACGTAGGAAAGTTCTTCCCGACATAGTCCTCCTTGATCGGCAGCTAGCGGTGGCCGCGGTCGACCAGCACGATCAGCTGAATCGCGCGCGGCCGGCCGAAGTCGATCAGCGCGTCGAGGGCGGCGCGGATGGTGCGCCCGGTGTAGAGCACATCGTCGACGAGGAGAATCCGCTTGTCGTCGATCGAGAAGGGAATCTCGGTGCGGCGCACGACCGGTTGCGGCCCCACCGGCTGGCGCATGAGGTCGTCGCGATAGAGCGTGATGTCGAGGGCGCCGGTCGGCACCTCTTCACGGTTGAGATCGCGCAGCGTGTGCGCGATGCGGCGCGCGAGCGGCACGCCGCGCGTGCGGATGCCGACGAGGGCGAGCTCGCTGGTGCCGCGATTGCGTTCGAGGATTTCGTGAGCGATGCGTGTGAGGGCGCGGCCCATGCGGTCCGCGTCCATGACTTGCGGCATGAAGCACCTCTTCGCGCCCTCTCAGGGGCGCAGTTAAAGAGTCGGTCGTGATGATACCACGGTGAGGTCGAGGCCGGACCGCGCGCCTCCGGCCATCAACGCCGCGCAACCGTCAGCGCGCGGCGCGGACCTCGTACCATTCGCCGCCGATCGCCAGCGGCGCGGCCCCGGTCCACGTGAAACGGGACGGACGCGGCTGATACGTGTCGTCGACCGTGAACACGCGATTCACGCGCGTCAGCGTCACCGACGGCGGTTCCTTGCGCGGCGGTTCCCCTTCGCGCGGCGGCGGCGCCGGATACGCCTTGAACCGTACCGCGCCGGGCTCGCTCGCGCCTGCGGGGAGCGGCACCGCGCCGCGAAAGCACCCGGTGCGGACGATGCGGAACTCGGGCACGCCGCGATCGGCGTCGAACCAGCGTGACGCGCCGGACGCATCCGCCGCCTGGACGGCGAACGTGACCGCCGCGTTCTGCAGTTCGGTGCACGCTTCGACGAACACGTAGCGTTTGAGATCCGGAATGCGCCCCGAGCCCGGCGCGGCGTCGTCGGCAATCTTGCGCTCGCGCACCATCTCCCTGGCCGCGACCGTGTAGGTCCACGGATGCGCGTCCATGACCGCTTCGCGCGAGACGTCGGCAAGGTCGAACCGCTGCGGCGCGGGCGCGTAGCGAACCTCGGTCGGGCCCGATTCGCTGACCATGTTGTTGTCGGTCGATACCCACAGCAGCGGATGGGCGCCCTCGTGGCGGCCGCGGAACGGCGGGACCTCGTGACCCGGGCCCTGGAACTCCTCGGCCACGATCGTGCCGGCGCGATCGAGGGTGACGCCATACACGAACTCGATATCCGTCGTCCGTCCCCAGGTGGCCATGAGACGGTCGGTCGCCGTGCCGCCGTCTTCGTTCGTGAAGATGACGGAATAGCGGAACTGGCGTCCGCGCGGCACCGGTACGATCTCGTACCACATGAACACGGGCAGGTCCGTGAACCGGCCGACCGTATTCGGGCGCGCGTAGAGGATCGGCGCCATCGATTGCGCGACGTAGTCGTCGCCGGCCGGCGTGATGACGACGATATCGACGCGCGAGACGGTCGCGGCGCCTGCCTGCTTCGCCGACAGCGCGGGATCGGCCTCGATGCGGAGGCGATGCTCGCCAGCGTCGATGCGGCCGAGGCTGACGTGATAGTCGGCATCATCGCTGCCGCGCGCGAGCAGCAGGTGCTGCGAGTACTTGCCGTCCACCAGCACGCGCAGCGCCGCCGCTTCACGTCCCTCCACTCCCCAGTCGCACGGGTCGCACGACGCATGGATCACCGCGACGCCGTCGCCGGCCGCGGATGCGGTGAATGCTCGATCGACCGGCAGCGGACCGGCCGCGGTCGGCCAGAACGGCAGCGCCGCGAGCACGAGAACCCACAGTGGCATCCCCGCATCGTATCCCGGATCGCTCATCGCTGACGACCGTACAGGCGCCCTGAATGCCCAGGGCAGTGGAACGACGAACACGCAGAGGACGGTCTGCTTGGCTTTTCGTCAATCTTTTCGGGCGACCTCTCCGCGCTCTGCGCGCTCCCCGTGGCCGTCAGATCGCCGGCGCTCTCAATTCCCAGGGCCGTCGAATCACCGGCACGCAGAAGACGGTCAGCGGCCGTGCGTCGGAATGAACGTGATCGGGCGCTCCGGGCTGAACGCGAACAGGTCGGCGCGGGCGTAGCCGTCCATGTCGCGGCCGATCGGCAGACCCAGGAAATACAGGATCGTCGGCGTCACGTCGACGATCGATCCGCGCGTATGGCGACCCGGCGCGACTGGCGTGCCGAACGCAAGCATGAATCCGTCCGGCGCGCGGTCGTGCGTGCCGCTGAGATCGGGCTGGCGCAGCAGCCGTCCGATCGCGTGCTTGACGGGGTCGACCGGCTGCATGCCGAAACCCGACACCACCAGCAGCAGATCGCCGGGCGCGAGCCGATCGAGCGCCGCGCCGATCTCGCCGTCGATGTAGCCGTAGTAGCGGTCGAGCGCGGGGCCGAGGCGCTGGCGATCGGCCTCGGGCACGGCGCCAAACGATCGCGGCTGCGCGTAGCGCAGGAAATAGTGCCCGATCGTATCGAGCCCCTGATAGCGCAGCGCGCTGAACCGGACCGGACGCTCGATCGTGAGATCGCGGAGCGCGCGGCTGTAGAACTGATCCCATTTCGCCGACGAGGTGTCGGGCGCGGGAGGCGTGGCGAGCGGGACGCCCGCGGGCAGCACCGTCGCGGCCGTGTCCGACTCGGCGAAGGCGTCGCGCGCGATCGGTTCGAGCTCCGGCGGATACGCCGCACGCCCGTCGATCTCGAACACCGAGCCGAGGAGCTGGTGAAATCGATCGCTCACGAGAAAGCCGCGCAGCGGCTGCACCGGATAGGTCAGCGGCCAGCGCACCACGCCGGCGGCAATGCCATAGTCGGTGAGGATCGACCAGACCGGCCGCGCGCGCCATGCCGCCGACGTGTTGGGGCGGTCGCGCACGACGCCGAGCTGTACCAGCGTGTGCGAGAAACAACGATCGGGCAGCAGGTCGAGGCCGCGATCGTCGCCGCCGGCGAAGTACAGCCCGGCCGATCGCACGCCGTTCTTCGTCGGATACATGCCGGTCGCGACGGCGGCCCACACCGGATCGGGCTGCGTCGGACGAATCGTGGCCAGGTCCAGCGAGGCGCCGCTGTCGAGCAGCCTGGCGAAATTCGGCAGCCGCCCCTCCGCCGCGCGCGGCCAGATGTACTCGAGCGATGCGCCGTCGAGCAGGAGCATGACGACGCGCGGTCCCGACGTCTTTTCGGGCGGAGACTCGATGCTGACGCGCCGCGCCCCGAGCGGCAGCTCACCACCGGGGCCGCGCGCGGCGATCGGCAGCGCCAGCGATCCGACGATCGCGATCGCGAGCAGCGCCGCGCCGACGCGGCTGCCGCGCCGGCCGAACGAATAGTGCGCGACCGCGATCCCGAACAGCACGATGGCCGCCGCCGTCGTCGCGCCGGCACCGGCCGCGAACCGCCGCGCCGTCGGCTCGTCGAAGAGCGCGCCGAAGCCGCGCAGGTTGAGCCACATCAGCGCCGCCGCGACGGCGGCCGCCGCCGACGACAGCCACGCGAGCAGGCGGACGCTGATCCAGCCTGGCGAGAACATCTCCACGCTGACGAACTCACGAACGAGCATCAGCACGTAGAAGAACACCGCGAGATGCAGGCCGTAGAACGCCACGAGCGTCGCGTACCACCGCCACACCAGCGCCGACGCGAGCGGGATCTGAGGATTGAGCTGAAGCAGCAGGATCGTCAGGTATGCGGCGCCGAGCGCGCCTGCGAGCAGGGCGTTCGTGAGCATCCGCAGGAAGCGCATGGGGGCAGTGTAACAGCCGACAGCGGCCTCGAGGCGACCGCCGCAGCGACGCGCCGTCTATACTTGTCTCGTGCCCCTCGACGTAGATGCGCGCGTGATCGCGAACCGGCGGCTGTCGGCCGACTACAACGTGGTCGCCTTCGAGGCCCCGGCGATTGCGAGGGCCGCGCGGCCCGGACAGTTCGTGATGATCAAAACGTCGCGCGGTCTCGATCCGCTGCTGCGGCGGCCGTTTTCGATTTTCGAAGTGCTGCGCGACGAGACGGGCGCGCCGAGTGGCATCTCGATTTTCAACAAGCGCATCGGCGCCGGGACGTCGCTGCTCGCGCAGGTCGAGCCCGGCGAGCGGCTGCAGGTCCTCGGCCCGCTCGGCCGGCCGTTCGAGCCGGTCGATCCGCCCGCGGACGCGTGGATGATTGCGGGCGGCGTCGGGCTCGCGCCGTTCCTGACGCTCGCGGAAGCGCTCGCCGTCCGGCGCACCAGGACCACGCTGTTCTACGGCGCGCGTCGCGCCGGGGAGCTTTACTGCGTCGACCTGTTCGACGCGCTCGGCGTGCGGGTCGTCCTCGCCACGGAAGACGGCTCCCGCGGCGTGCCGGGACGGATCACGGCGCCGCTCGAAGCGGCGCTCGGCGAACGGCCGCTGGGCGAACCGGTGAAGCTGTTCGTGTGCGGTCCGACGCCGATGATGCGCGCGTGCGCCGGCCTGGCGCGCGTGCACGGACGCGCCTGTGACGTGTCACTCGAGCAGGTGATGGGCTGCGGGCTCGGCGGATGCTACAGCTGCGTGGTTCCGGCGCGGCGCGACGAGGGCCATCCGCACCACACGCGCACCTGCATCGAGGGCCCGGTGTTCGACGCGCAGCGCATCGTCTGGGACGCGATGCAGCCGCACTAGTGTCGCGCACGCGGTGGCGCCCGGCCACGCGGCGCGCATGGGGCGATGACCGCGGCGCCGATATAAGATCAACCGAACCGTGGATCTCTCCGTCACGATCGGCAGCCTCACCCTCGCGAACCCGTTGATCGCCGCCAGCGGCTGCTTCGGCTACGGCGTCGAGTACGGCGACGTCGTCGATCTCGCGTCGCTCGGCGCGGTCGCGGTCAAGGGCCTGTTCCTCACCGAACGCGAAGGGCACGCCCCGCCGCGCATCGTCGAGACGCCTTCCGGCATGCTCAACGCGATCGGGCTGCAAGGGATCGGCGTGCATCGCTTCATCGCCCAGCAGCTGCCGGCGCTGCGCGCGCGCCGCGCGACGGTGATCGTGAACATCTGCGGCACGACGCTCGAGGAGTACGTCGAGGTCGCGCGGATTCTGTCGGACGCGGACGGCGTCGGCGCGCTGGAGCTGAACATCTCGTGCCCCAACATCAAAGAGGGCGGGATCACGTTCGGCTGCAGCCTGCCCGGCACGCACGCCGTCGTCAGCGCCGTGCGCAAGGTGACGCGGCTGCCGGTCATTCCGAAGCTCACCCCCAACGTCACCGACGTGGCCTCGTTCGCGCGCGCCGCGGAAGAATCGGGCGCCGACGCGATCTCGCTCGTGAACACGTTTCTCGCGATGGCGATCGACGTCCATACGAGGCGCCCCCGGCTCACGAACATCGTCGGCGGACTCAGCGGCCCGGCCATCCGCCCGATCGCCGTCCGGATGGTCTACGAATGCCGGCGCGTCGTGAAGATTCCGATCATCGGCATGGGCGGCATCGCCACCGCCGAGGACGCGCTCGAGTTCATGATCGCCGGTGCGAACGCGGTGCAGGTCGGCACGATGAACTTCGTCGATCCCTTCATCTGGCCGAAGCTGATGGACGGGCTGCACGCCTACATGGCGGCGCACGGCATCGTCCGGCTGCAGGACATCGTCGGCACGGTGGACACGACCGCGCGGCAGAACTCCTGGATCAGCTCATGAGCGCGGACCAGATCCTCGTCGCGCTGGACGTCGAGTCGCGCGAGCAGGCCCTCGCGCTGGCCGACGGACTGCGGGGCCTCGTCGGCGGCTTCAAGATCGGCAGCCGCCTGTTCACCGCGGCGGGGCCCGAGATCGTCCGGACGCTCGTCGACAAGGGCGATCGCGTGTTCCTCGATCTCAAGTGGCACGACATTCCGAACACGGTCGCGACTGCGGTGGAGGCCGCGGCGGCGCTCGGCGTCTGGATGCTCAACGTCCACGCCGTCGGCGGGCTCGCGATGATGCGCGCCGCTCGGGAGACCGCCGACCGCGCGGCCGCACAAACCGGCCGCCCCGCGCCGCTGGTCATCGCCGTCACCGTGCTGACCAGCATGAATCAGGCGGCGCTCCGCGAGACCGGCATCGTCATCGATCTGATGGACCAGGTGCTGCGCCTGGCGGAACTGTCGAAGGAAGCGGGGCTGGACGGCGTCGTCGCGTCGCCAAAGGAAACGGCGGCCATCCGCTCGCGCTGCGGCCGCGAGTTCACGATCGTCACGCCCGGAATCCGCGGCGGGGGCGCGGCCGACACGAAGAACGATCAGGAGCGGACCATGACGCCGGTCGAGGCAGTTGCCGCGGGCGCCAGTTATCTGGTGGTGGGCCGGCCGATCATCGCCGCGGCGGATCCGAGAGCCGCGGCAACCGCGATCGTCGAGAGTATGCGAAAACGTTAGGCAGCAGGGTCAACGGTAGGCCATACGCGGTGTGCGGTCGGCGCTTCGTCCGTACTCGCGCGGACCGCCTCCTGCTGACGACCTACCGCCTGCGGTCTGTCAGTTACTTCGCGGTGATCACGAAGTGACCGCGCCGATTCTGCTGCCAGCAGGACTCGTTCTCCTCATTGCAGAACGGCGCTTCCTTGCCCTTGCTGACGGTGGCCACCCGATCCGCGCCGATGCCGAGGTTGACGAGGTAATCGCGGACGGCCGCCGCGCGCCGCTCGCCGAGCGCCAGGTTGTATTCGGGGGTGCCGCGTGAGTCGGCGTGCCCTTCGACCATGACTCTCGTGCTGGTCCAGCGCTTCATCCACTCCGCGTCTTTCTGAAGCGCGCCTTTCGCCTCGTCGCGCACCTGGCTCGAGTCGAATTCGAAGAAGGCGTCGGAGAGCGGCTTCTCCGCATTGAGCTGCTCGAGCGTTTTCTTCGCGAAGATCTCTTCCTCGGTCGGTGCGGGCGCCGGCGCGGGTGCGGGGGGCGGCGGCGGTGGCGGGGGCGCCGGCTGCGTGGTCGGCGGCTGAGCAGCTGCGGGGGGCGGCGCCGGCGGCGGTGCAGGCTTCTTCTTCCCGCACGCACCCACACCGACAACGGCAACGAGCGTGATCGCAGCTAGCACTCGCACGGAACGGTTCATCAGCACTCTCCTGCGCACAATGTAGAATTTCGCCCTGCGAAGCTTACCACGATGGACCGTCTCCTCGAGGCCACTGCGCGCGCCGAGCGCGATCACTTCTGGTTCCGCGGCTTCAGACGATTCGTCGAGCCGTTGGTCGCCGCGGCCGCGCGCGGCCGTCACCTCGAGATCCTCGACTGCGGCTGCGGCACCGGCTACAACCTGCCGATGCTGCGCCGATACGGACGTGCCACCGGGATCGATCTGACGTGGCGTGGCCTCGACTACGCGCATCAGTCGGGCGAGCGGCGTCTGGCGCGCGCCACCGCGACCAGCCTGCCGTTTCCCGCCGCGACCTTCGATCTGGTGACGTCGTTCGACGTGCTGTACGCGTTCGACGACGAGGCTGAGCGGCGGGCGATCGCCGAGATGTTCCGGGTTCTCAGGCCCGGCGGCCGCGCGATCGTCAACGTCGCGGCGCTGCCGGCACTTCGTGGAAACCATTCGCTGTTATCGGCGGAGCAGCGCCGCTACAGTAGACCGGACTTGACGCGCGCGCTGCGGCGCGGCGGATTTCACGTCGAACGGATCACCTATACGAACTTCACGATCCTGCCCTTCGTCGCGGCGGCCCGCCTGAAGCAGCGGCTGGCCGGACATGCCGCGTCCGACGAGGAGATCTCGGTCCCCCCCGCGCCGATCAACGCGGCGTTCTCGGCGCTGCTGGGCCTCGAAGCCATGGCGCTGCGCGTGATCAACATGCCCGTCGGCAGCTCCCTGCTCGCGCTCGCGCGACGGACCTGACGGCCCTCACTCCACGGACACGCTCCAGATGCGCAAGGCGAGGTGACGCTGATCGCCGCTGCCGCCTTCACCGCCGGGCACGAAGAACCGCGAGCTCTGAAGCGAGACGCGGCCGTCGGCGCTGGCGAGCAGGTCGGCGGGCAGCTCGAACGTCTCGTCGAAGTCCGACGAGGGACTGAACGACCCAATCGCGTGGTCGCCGATCGCGATCCGGACCTGCGGCGCCGCGTCGTAGTAGCGGAGCGGGGATTCTCCGCGGAGCGTCAGCTTGACGGCGCGTCCCACCGGACGCACCCATAACACGGAACGCTCGCTCATCCACCGCCATCCGGCGCCGAGCACGGCGTTGTATTCCGGCTCCTGCCAGCCGTCTTCGTACGCGAACATCGGGACACCCGGTCCCTGCACGTCGAACTGCTCCAGCGAGACGGGGATGACCGGGTCGTGCGCCGCCGTCACCTCGATCGCCATGTAACCGCTCCCGCCGAGCGCACCCGCGGCGACGGGAACACGGCGCATGAAAAACCCGGGCGCGACGGCCCAGGACGCGATCGGCTGCCCGTTCAAGCGCAGGAGCACGGTGGCCGGGGCGCCCGGCGGACCAGAGAGGTTGCGCCCGCCGATCATCAGCAGCGCCTCGTCGTTCCGCGCCTTCACCCAGGCGACCGCGGGGGCGAGATGCGGCCCGCTGCGATCGCGCGCCGTGACGCCGCCCACTTCCGCGGTGATCGACCAGCCGCGATCGAGCATCCAGCCCGGCTGACGCATGTGATACCAGTCCACCGGGCCGGGGCGCGCGCCGCCGACGAACGGCGGCTCGATGAAGCCCCAGCGATATTGCCGCGCCAGGGTGCGTGCGCGGCCGTCGAACAGGGACAGGTCGGTGCGCCTGGGATCGGCCACGAACCACACCGCGGCGTCTGGACGCGCGCGCCACAGCGCCACCAGCGTCAGCCATTCGCGTCCGTGCGGCGCCTTCGCGACGCGCGCCGGCAGGATCGGGGCCACCCACTCGGCCGCGCGCCGCGCGCCCGCATGCATCGCGATCGTGTCGACCGGTTCGCCGCCGTGTGCGGTCGCCGCCATGTCGTCGAACGCGCGGAACACCGGCGCGCCTTCGCGTCCATAGGTCCAGGACGCGGGAAACGCGAGTCCCAGCGACACGACCGCGACGAGCCCGGCGGCCGCACCGATCGGCAGCGCGCGCTTCGTCTCGAGCGCCGCGACGGCCGCATACGCGACGAGCGGCACCAGCGGCAGCGCATAGCGAACCGTCTGCGTCTCGTGAAAGAGCAGGTGAAAGACGGCATACGGACCGAACGCGATCGCCGCCAGCAGCATCGCGCGCGGCGCCCGCCACAGGACGCGCAGCGCCCCGGCCGCGGCCAGCACGCACATGCCGATGCCCGGCCACCAGTCCCACGGCCAGACGAACGAGTTCTGCAGGGCGGCGAACGCGACGCGCGGCGAGCGGTGCGTCCACAGCAGCACGACGCCGCCGCCGAGATCCTCGCCGGCCTGCGAGCCGAGCGCCTGCAGATACGACGCAAGGCCGCCGCTGACGATGAGCAGCGGGATCCCCCAGGCGAGCACGCCGGCGGCCGCGGCGCCAAGCGCCGCGAGACGAGCGCGCACCGGCAGCACCTCGTCTCTTCTGAGCAGCACGAACGCGAAAAGCGGGAACGTCAGCACGGCGGTCTGGGAACGGACCCCGACAGCCAGTCCGGCGAGCAGCGCGCCGGCGGCCAGCGCGCGCGGGCGCCGTTGCAGCATGAGCGCCTGCGCCGCAATCGCGCACGCCAAGCCGGTCATGTCGCTCAACGGACGGAGCGCGGTAAACCAGTACAGCGGCGCCGCCGCGGTGATCACCGTCGCCCACCACGCGACGCGTGCGCGCGCTTCGAGCGCGACGAAGAACAGGAAGAGCATCGGGAGGGCGGCGGCCGCGGCCACCGCGCTCCACACGGCGAGGCCGCGCGGCGCGGCCGCGGCCACGCCCATCGCGCGAAATGCCGCGGTGCTCACTTTGCCGAGCGCGATGAACAGCGGATAGCCCGGCGGATGGGGCTGGTGCCGCGCGACGTCGAACTCGCGCACACCGAGCGCGAAGTTGATCGAGTCGAGGTCTTCGAGCGTGCGGGGAAGAAAGATGAGGTGAGCGACGAGATAGAACAGCAGGAGCGCGCCGATGGCGAGGCGAGGCGGCCTCATCGCCACTCGGGGCGCGATCGCTGCGGCACGAGCGCCGGTCCGGCCACTCCCCTACTCGACGCGGCGCAGACGGAGCGCCTCGTTGAGGCTGCCCAGCCGGTAGCCGCGCAGATCGATCGCGACGTGCTGGTAGCCAAGCGCGCGCAGCTCGCGGTCGATCGTCTCGGCCACCTGCGGGTCGAGGGCGCGCGGCATCTCGTCGCGCGCGATCTCGAGCCGCGCGATCGTGTCGTGGTGCCGCACGCGAAAAACGCGGAACCCCAGCTCGCGCAGCGCGCGCTCCGCCCGCTCGATCGTCCGCAGCTTCTCGTCGGTCACTTCCGAGTGATACGGAATGCGCGACGAGAGGCAGGCCGACGCCGGTTCGTCCCAGGTCGGCAGCCCGGCGCGTTTCGCGAGCAGCCGGATCTCCGCCTTCGTCAGATTGGTTTCATCGAGCGGACTGATCACGCCGAACTCGCGGGCCGCCTGGCGGCCGGGACGGTAGTCGCCGCGGTCGTCCGCGTTGCTGCCGTCGAGGATCGCGGCGATCCCGCGCGTGCGCGCGATCGTCGAGAGGTGCGTATACAGCTCGTGCTTGCAGTAGTAGCAGCGATTGGCGGGATTGGCGCGGTACTCGGGCCGCGCGAGCTCGTCGGTGCGGATGAACTCGTGGCGGAGAGCAAACGCCCGCGCGACCGAAGTCGCCAGCTCGCGGTGCCGGTCGGGATAACTGGGACTGTCGGCGGTGACGCACAGGCTGCGCGATCCGAGGACGCGCGCGGCGGTGATGGCGAGAAAGGCGCTGTCGACGCCGCCGCTGTAGGCGACGAGAACGGAACCGAGACCGGCGAGCCGCGTGTCGAGCGCGGAAGCTTTGACGTCGAGATCGACGCAGTCAGTCGCCGCGGCCCTCGCCAGCGGAGCATCCCTCACTCGTCCCAGTCCTCCTTGTCGGCATCCTCATCGTCGAGGTCGTCCGCGTCCTCGTCGCCGTCGAAATCGTCATCGTCGGCCTCTTCCTCGTCGTCGTCGTCTTCGTCTTCTTCTTCGTCGGCGAGCTCGAGATCGACGGGAGACGTGCTGGTCACCTCGAGGTTGGAGCCGCACTCGGGGCAGCTGATCAGATCGCCCTTGTCGACGTCGAACTCGTCGACCTCGATCTCCGCGTCACACTCTGGACAGGTGGCCATCACACGCTCCGGGATAGAGTTCGGATTATAACGAGAACCTGATAAATTCTCCAACCAAGGCCGGCACGGCCGCGCCTCGGATCGACGATGCGCGGCGGTGGCGGACGAGGGACTCCTGGAGACGCCCCGCCTCGCAGGGACGGCCTTGACCGACACGCTCGCGCACCATCGGCGCTTTCGGATCGAGACCTCTCGTGCAACCCGGGCCGATCCGATAACGTCCACGTGCCGGCGTCAACCGTGAGCAGCAAGACCGTCATCATCGCCGACGATACCGCTTTCGTGCGGGACCGATTTGCCACCGCTCTGCTGGGCGCGGGGCACCGGGCGCTCACCGTCAAGAGCGCCGCGGAGCTGCTCGCCCGCGTGCGCGCGGATCGCGACGCCATCGATCTCGTCGTGCTCGACCTGCGTCTCCCGCATGCCGGCGGGGTCGAGCTGGTTCGCACCGTCCGCAAGATCGACGAAGGGCGAATCCCAATCATCGTGTTCAGCGGCACGATCGCGAGCGCTGACGAAGTCCGCGACCTGGCGGCGCTCGGCGTGGCCGGCTACGTGAACGAATACAGCGCGGTGCAGCACATCCTGCCGTCCCTCGCGCCGCACCTGTTCCCCGACAACTTCAACCGGCGCGGCAGTCCCCGCGTCGTGCTCGGTATCCCGGTCGCCTATCGCTTCGGCAACACGATCGCCGCGGCGCTGACGCTGAACATCAGCAAGGGCGGCGTCTCGATCCGGACGATGAGCCCGCTGCAGCAGAACGCGAAGGTGCGCGTGCGATTCCGGCTGCCCGGATCGAAGGTCGATATCGAAGCGGAATCACGCGTCGCGTGGAGCGATCGACGGGTGGGAATGGGATTGCAGTTCGAGAAGGTCGCGCCGCCCGACCAGCAGGCCGTCGACGAGTTCGTCGATCAGCATTTCTTCACGAACAGGAAGGCGTAGCTGTCAGCGATCAGCTGTCAGCGATCAGCTATCAGCGATCAGCTATCAGCGATCAGCTATCAGCTCTCAGCGATTAGCTCTCAGCGATCAGCTCTCAGCGATCAGCTCTCAGCGGTCAGCTGTCAGCGGTCAGCTGTCAGCGGTCAGCGTCTACGTGCCTTGGCTGATAGCTGATAGCTGATAGCTGATAGCTGATAGCTGATAGCTGATCGCTGATAGCTGATAGCTGATCGCTGATAGCTGATAGCTGATCGCTGATAGCTGATAGCTGATAGCTGGTAGCTGATCGCTATTCCCGCAGCAGCCGCAACGCGTTCGCGATCACGATCAGCGACGCGCCCATGTCGGCCACCACGGCCATCCACAGCGTCGCGACGCCCAGCACCGCCATCACGAGAAACGCGGCCTTGAGCGCAATCGAGAACGCGATGTTGGCGCGGATGTTCCGCAGCGTCGCGCGGCTCAGGCGAAGCGCGTAGGGGATCTTCAGCAGTTCGTCGGCCATGAGCGCCACGTCGGCGGTCTCGAGCGCCGCGTCGCTGCCGGCGGCGCCCATCGCGATCCCGACGTCGGCGGCGGCCAGCGCCGGCGCGTCGTTCACGCCGTCGCCAATCATCGCGGTGGCGCCGTGCCGCTCGCGGAGCCCGCGGACGGCCGCGACCTTGTCCTCGGGCAGCAGGCCGGATCGCACTTCGTCGATGCCCACCGCTTCGGCCAGGACGCGCGCCGCCGCCTCGTGGTCGCCGGTCAGCAGCGCGACGTGCTCGACGCCGTTGTCCCGCAGCAGCTGCACCGCGTCGCGCGCCGCTTCCCGCGGGCGGTCCGAGACGGCAATGACGCCGACGGGGTCTCCGGCGGCGCCGACAAAGACCAGCGACCGTCCGCCGTCGCCAAGGACATCGACGCGCGCGTGCACCTCCTTCGAACAGAGGCCGCGCTCGTCGAACAGCCGATGACTGCCAACGACAACGCGGTCGCCTCCGACGAGCGCTTCGGCGCCGAGGCCGGGCAGCGCTTCGAACCGCTGCACGGGCTCGAGCGCCACGCGATGGTCCGCCGCGTGCGCGAGAATCGCGCGCCCGATGGGATGTTCGGATCGGCTCTCGAGCGACGCCGCCAGCTGCAGGATCCGCTGCGGCGACGCGCCGTTCACCGGCGTCACGCCGACGACGCGCAGGTCACCCCGCGTGAGCGTGCCGGTCTTGTCGAAGGCAATGCAGCGGACGCCGGCAAGCCGTTCGAGGTGCGCGCCGCCCTTGATGAGCACGCCCTTGCGCGCCGCGGCGGCAAGCGCCGATACGACCGACACCGGCGTCGAGATGACCAGCGCGCAGGGACAGGAAATGACCAGCAGAACGAGCGCGCGATAGATCCAGTCGCTCCACGGCCCCAACCCGAGCGCGGGCGGGACGATGCCGATGAGCGCGGCGAGCGCGAGCACGATCGGCGTGTAAATGCGCGCGAAGCGTTCGACGAAGGTCTGGCTCGGGGCCCGCTCGGCCTGCGCGTGCTCGACGAGGTGAATGATGCGCGCGATCGTCGAGTCGCCGCGCAGCCGCTCGACGATCACCTCGAGCGCGCCGCGGCCGTTGATCGTCCCCGCGAACACTTCGTCGCCGGGGCCTTTGTCGATCGGCAGCGACTCCCCCGTCACCGGCGCCTGATTGATCTCGCTGCGGC
>JABFWM010000365.1 GCA_013362195.1 Acidobacteriota bacterium | reverse complement strand
AGGACATTGGCGTGCAGCCTGGCAATCCCGACGGCACGTTCATACAGAAAGTGCCGCTCGTCGGGATCACGGCGACGAACACGCGGCCGCTGACGTTCGTCAAGGGTTCCCAGGCGCTCGGCCTGAAGTGGAAAGACGACGTCGTGGCGTGGACCAAGCACGTGGCCGACACCGCGTCGATTGCGAAATCGGACGTCATTTTCGCCGGCTACGGCGTCGAGGCGCCCGAGTTCAACTGGAACGACTTCAAGGACGTGGACGTGAAAGGCAAGACGATCGTCGTCCTCGTCAACGATCCGCCGGTGCCGGATCCTGTCGATTCGTCGAAGCTGGATCCCGGGACCTTCGGTGGCAAGGCGATGACCTACTACGGCCGCTGGACCTACAAGTTCGAGGAAGGGGCGCGCAAGGGCGCGGCGGCGGTGCTCATCGTCCACGAGGAAGGGCCGGCCGGATATCCGTTCTCCGTGGTGCAGGGAAACCTGAACGAGAAGTTCGACATCGTGACGCCGGACAAGAACATGGGGCGCGTCAACATCGAGGGCTGGATCACCACCGATGCCGCGCGGAAGCTGTTCGCGCTGGGCGGGCAGGATCTCGACGCGCTCAAGAAGCAGGCGCTCAGCCGCGACTTCAAGCCGGTGCCGCTCGGCGTGCAGGCGACCATGAGCCTCGCGAACAAGATGCGGACGATCGAATCGCGCAACGTGATTGGCAAGCTCGAAGGAAGCGATCCCGCGCTGACAGGCGAATACGTGATCTACTCCGCGCACTGGGATCATCTCGGGGTGGGCGCGCCGGTCAACGGCGACCGGATCTACAACGGCGCGCTCGACAACGCGTCGGGAGTCGCGACGGTCCTCGAGATCGCGCGGGCGCTCACGCAGGTGAATCCGAAACCGAAGCGGTCGGTGCTCTTTCTGATGGTCACGGCGGAGGAACAGGGGCTGCTCGGCTCGCAGTATTACTCGGTCACGCCGCTCTATCCGCTGGAGAAGACCGCGGCCGTCATCAACATCGACGGCATCAACCAATGGGGGAAGACGAAGGACATCACGGTGATTGGTCTCGGCGCGTCCGATCTCGACGACTATCTCCGTCAGGCGGCGCAGGAGCAGAACCGCACGCTCACGCCGGATGCGGAACCCGAGAAGGGCTTTTACTACCGGTCGGATCACTTCAACTTCGCGAAGCAGGGTGTGCCCGCGCTGGACCCCGACTCGGGCGTCGAGTTCATCGGCAAGCCCGCCGAGTGGGGCAAGCAGAAGCGCGACGAGTATACGGAGCACGACTACCATGCGCCGTCCGACCAGATCAAGCCGGATTGGGATTTGAGCGGCGCGGCGGAGGACGCCGAGCTGCTGCTGGCCGTCGGCTATCGTGTGGCCAACGCCGACAAGCTGCCGGACTGGAAGCCCGGGAACGAGTTCAAAGCGAAGCGCGAGGCGATGCTGAAGCCGCGGTCGGAACGGTGACAGTCACACTTTCCGGGAACGGTGACAGTCACACTTCCGCAGAACTGTGACTGTCACAGTTCCGGCGGGGCCGGCGGACGCGAAACGGTTTCCGTTTCGTAATCCGGCGGCCGCGATCACACGCTCCGCCGCTATCATCGTCGTCCACCGTGTCGCATAGAGCACCATCGACGGGCAGTTCCTCCCCGCCGCGGCTCGCTCGCACCCCACACAAATCGGCCCTCGTGACTTAAATTGTGACTTTCCCGCCCTCTGACACTTTTTCGCGCTTCCAGCTAAAAGCCTCAGCTGTAATGTGTTGACCGATCCCCCTGATGAGGCACCTCCGTTGCTGAACCAGCCCCGGAGGTTTTCGTCATGAGGCGCACAATCCTGGGGCTCACGGCGCTGCTGCTCGTCGTCCCCTCAGTTCATCGGCTCGGCGCAGATGCGTCGCTCTACACCGTCCAGGATCTCGGGACGATTGAGGGCGTGGCGCCGACGGTCACTGGCATCAATGCCTCAGGGCAGGTCTCCGGGTTCGTCAGAGGCGCCACCGGCGTTCGCGCGGTGCGCTTTCGAGACGGCGCGTGGTCGTACGTGCCGGGCCTGGAGACCGTCATGAGCGTGGCCAACGGCATCAACGATCACGGCGATCTCACCGGGTATCACTTCCTGCCGACCGGCGTCCGTGCCTTCCGGTATACGGACGCGACCGGCGTGCTCGAGGCGATCGCACCGCTCGACGGCGGATCGCTGACCATCGGCATGGCCATCAACAATCTCGGCGACGTGGTTGGCTACGGCAACACGCCCGGGGGCACGCGCGGGTGGCGCTCGAGCCCGGGACTGCCGGCCTCCGTGCTGCCGACCCTCGGCGGGAGCTTCGGTCTGGCGTGCGGCATCAACGACAACCGCCAGGTCACCGGCACGTCGTCGCTCGATGACGCGACCAACACGCAGCACGCCTTCCGGTTCGAAACGGACGGATCGGTCACCGACCTCGGCACGTTCGACGGACCCGCCGGCACGAGCTCGGCGTGCGGCATCGACGCCGCCGGCCGCGTCAGCGGCCAGGCGACCAACGCCGGCGTGAACCGCGCGTTTCGTTTCGCCGGCGCGCTCGCCAACCTCGACACCTTCGGCGGCGCAGGCAGCGTGGCCGAGGCGACCGCGAAGGGCACGACGGTCGGGTCGTTTACGCTCGCGGACGGCTTCACGTCGCACGCCTTCGTTCACACCGTCGCCGACGGATCGTTCGACCTGAATTCGCGCATTCCCGCCGACTCGGGCTGGGTCCTGACCAGCGCGAAGGGCGTCAACGGCGACGGGCAGATCGTCGGGCAGGGCATCGTCAACGGCGAGGTGCACGCGTTCCTGCTGACGCCGCTCGCGCCGCGCGACGTCACACCGCCGACCATCGCGGGCCTCGCCGTCAACCCGGCGTCGATCTTCCCGCCCAACGACGCCATGGTGCCGGTTGCGGTCTCGGTTTCCGTCGCCGACGATCGCGATCCGAACCCGGCGTGCGCCATCAGCAGCATCGACGGGCACGGCGCGCCGGCTTCGTCCTTCGCCGTGACCGGGCCCTTCACGGGCTCGGTGCGCGCGACGGGCGGCGCGACCTACACCTTCACGGTGCGCTGCGTTGACGTGGCCGGCAACGAGTCGTTCGCGGCCGCGGACGTCGTGGTGCCGCCGGACACGGTGGCGCCGGTGATCGCGAGCGTGAGCGCGGCCCCGTATGCGATCTGGCCGCCGAACGGCAAGATGGTGCCGGTGTCGGTCTCGGTGACCGCCTCGGACAACGTCGACGCCTTCCCGAAGTGCGGCATCACCGAAATCACCTCGTCGTCGTTCGATCCGCGCGACGCGGTGATCGTGGGCGCGTTCGCGGCGCAAGTGCGGGCGGAAAAAGGCAACAGCTACACGCTGCACGTGACCTGCGTCGACCACGCCGGCAACGCCTCGACGGCGGACGCGTTCGTCCGCGTGGGCAAGGACGGAGACGTCGCGTTCTCGCACAAGCACGACGTCTACACGCTGGCGCGCAAGGTGTGGAAGGAAACGGTCCTCGCGCGGCGGTAGCCTCGACGCCGGGTCCAACGACCCGGCCTGCGTGACCGGCGTAACGGAGGTAGGGCGGGTCCCTGGACCCGCCTTACTTTTGTACCGGCCTTATCGGTTGTCTCGGGGCTCTTCGAGGTAGGTGTATCCGTGGAGCCCTTCTTCGTAGAACTCCAGCAGCCGGCCGGATTCTTCGAACGACATCCGCCCTTCGCGAACGGCGAGCTCGACGTCCTGCCGAAGCTTCCGAACCAGCGTTTCCGCGTCGAACTCGACGTAGTCGAGCACTTCGCGGACCGTGTCGCCCTTGATCACCGCGTCGAGGACGACGTTGCCGCCGCTGTCGAGGCTGACGTGCACGGCATGGGTGTCGCCAAACAGGTTGTGCAGATCCCCGAGGATCTCCTGATAGGCGCCGACCAGGAACACTCCGAGGTAGTACGGTTCGCCGTTGACGGTGTGGAGCGGCAGCGTGCGCTTCACGTCGCGCCGGTCGATGAACGAGTCGATCTTGCCGTCGGAGTCGCACGTGATGTCGCCGAGCACCGCGTGATGGCTCGGAGGCCGGTTCAGGTTGTGAATCGGCATGACCGGGAACAGCTGCTTGATGGCCCAGCTGTCGGGGATCGACTGGAACAACGAGAAGTTGCAGAAATACGTGTCGGCCATGGCGTCATCGAGGCCCTGGAGGTCCTCGGGGACGTCTTCCATCTGCGCGACGAGTTTCCGCAGCTTCACCAGAATCGCCCAATAGAGGTTCTCGGCCTGGCACCGCTGATCCAGCGGCAGATAGCCGCCGGTGAACAGGTTCAGCGCCATGTCGAGCGCCTGCTGTGCGTCGTGGTAGCTCTCGAGCGCGTTGCGGATCGACAGGTTCTGGTACGTCTCCAGCAGATAGATCACCGGCTGCTCGGCTTCGTCCGGCGAGATCGATTCGGGGATCTTCTCTTCCCCGAACGCCGACACCCCGAGGACGTTGAAGATCAGCACGGAATGATAGGCGACGATGGCACGCCCGCTCTCGGAGACGATGGTCGGATGCTTGACGCCGGCATCGTCGCAGACCGTCTGGATGTGGTAGACGACGTCGTTCGCGTATTCCTCGAGCGTGTAGTTGACGCTGGATTCGAAGTTGGTCTGCGAGCCGTCGTAATCGACCCCGAGCCCGCCGCCGACGTCCAGGTACTGCAGGCCCGCGCCCGCCTTGACGAGTTCGGCGTAGATGCGGGCGGCCTCGTTCAAGGCGCCCTTGACGATGCGGATGTTCGGGATCTGGCTGCCCAGATGGAAGTGCAGCAGCTTGAAGCAGTCCTGCATGCCGAGGAGCTTGAGCTCTTCGAGGCCGCGCAGCACTTCGGCGACGGTCAGACCGAACTTCGAGCGGTAGCCGCCGGAGCCCTGCCAGCGGCCGCTGCCGCGCGAGGCGAGCTTCACCCGCATCCCGATCTGCGGGCGGACGCCGACCTTTTCCGCGTATTTCAGGATCAGGCCCAGCTCGGTGTACTTCTCGACGACGGGGATGACGGTGCGCCCGACCTTCTGGGCGAGCATCGCCATCTCGATGAACTCGGCGTCCTTGAACCCGTTGCAGATGATCGGTGTGTCGTTGTACGCCTGCGCCATGACGGCGAGCAGCTCGGGCTTCGAACCGGCCTCGAGGCCGAAGCCATACTCGCTGCCGAAGTCGAGGACCTCTTCGACGACCTGCCGCTGCTGATTCACCTTAATCGGATAGACGCAGACGTAGCGCCCCTCGTAATTGTGCTGGTGAATCGCGGCGTCGAAGGCGTTGTGGATGTCGCCCACGCGGTGGCGCAGGATGTCGCGGAAGCGGATGAGCACGGGCAGGCCGATGCCCCGCAGCATCAGATGGTCGGTGAGCTGCTTCAGGTCGATCGCGCGCGAGGGATCCTTCGTCGGGTGAACGAGGACGTGCCCCTCTTTCGAGATGGCGAAATAGCCCTTGCCCCAGCGGTCCACCTCGTACAGCTCGGTGGCGTCGTTGACGGTGAAGATCTCACCCGCCTGCCAGGTACGATGCCCTCGAGTTGCAGGAGTGCTCACTCGATCATGATACACACCTTTGTCGCGCGTGGATCGAGCGCGCCGGCAAAAAATCCGCCACGGACCAACACGGACAGCTCCGTGCTCGTCAGCATTGCGGCCCTCCTCCCGCCACGCCGCTCGCTTGGCGCTG
>JABFWM010000427.1 GCA_013362195.1 Acidobacteriota bacterium | reverse complement strand
CGGGAGGCGCGAACCGCCGAATCGAGCGCCCCGTATCAAGCAGCAGTGGAGGAAGGACTCGGCGCCGCCGTGGCGATCCTGGTCGATACCTCCGGATCCATGCGCGAGACGGCCCCCGGCGATTCACGACCCAAGCACGTGGTGGCGCAGGAAGCGCTCGAGTCGATGCTCGACGCGACCGACGCCTTCGTCGCGCGCCGGCCCGACTTTCCGATCAAGATTGGCGTCTACAGCTTCTCCAGCAGCGTGCGGCGGCTGCGTCCGATCGAGCCCTACGATCGCACGGCGATCCGCGAGGCGCTCGCGGGCCTGCCGCGGCCGGGCGGCGGCACCGCCATCGGCGAAGCGCTGCACGACGCGCGTCCGGATCTCTATCGCGCCGGCGTGTTCCGCAAGTACCTGCTCGTCGTCACCGACGGCGAGAACACGAGCGGCCGCGATCCCGAGAAGGTCTCGCGCGAGATCTACCGCAAGAGCGAAGGCGCCGTGCAGGTGTACTTCGTCGCGTTCGACACGAGTCCGGACAAGTTCGGGTTCCTGAAAGAGGCCGGCGGCGAGGTGATTGGCGCAGGAACGGGGCCGGAGCTGCGCACCGCGCTCGACCGCATCTACCAGGGAAAGATTCTCGCCGAAGCGCCCGACGTCGAGCGGGCGCCGGCCAGGAAGTAAGGAGACCACATTGATCCTTCACAAGTTCTGGTCCGCCGTCGTGGCGCAGATCAACAAGGTCGCGAACCTGTTCTGGGAGGCCGATCCGATTGCGCAGATGCGCTACGAGTACGACCGCTCGGTCGAGCAGCTCAAGGAAGGGCGCGTGGGGCTCGAACAGTACCGCGGCCTCGTCGAGCGCGTCAGCCGGCAGGTGGCCGCCAACAAGGCGCACGTGCAGAAGCTCGAGGCTGAAACGAAGGCCTATCTCAAGGCCGGCGATCGCACGACGGCGGCGAAGTTCGCGCTGGAGCTGCAGAAGGCGAAGGCGGAGCTGGCCGCCAACGACAACCAGCTGCAGATGCACGAGACCGCCTACGGCAACAATCTGAAGAAGATCCAGCACGCGAACGAAAAGCTGATCGAGCTCCGGCAGAAGATCACCAAGTACGACGCCGAGCTGAAGATGAGCGCCGCCGAAGCGGAGATCGCGAAGCTCTCGGAGACCTTCGACGTCAACCTGACGACCGACTTCGGGGAGATCGAAAGCGTCATCCAGCAGAAGATCGATCAGAACCGCGGCAAGGTGCGCGTGGCTGCCGATCTGTCGTCCAAAGGGGTTGCCGAGATCGACGCGGAGGAGCGCATGCAGGCACAGCTCGCCGAACAGGCGCTCACCGACTTCGAGGTCGAGCTCGGGTTGAAGTCGCCCGAGACGTCACCGGTCGCGCAGACGGCCAAGGACCTCGGTCCAGCAGTCACCGAGAAGACGGCGGAAAAGCAGACGAACTGAGAGGACACGGATCTGTGACCCGGGGGCGCCGACGCGCGTCGCGCGTTGGGGCTGCGAGGGAGCGGAGCGGGGCGCAGGGTCCCCGCGAGCGACCGAGCCCGGGAGTGTGGGGCGGCGCCCACTGGAGAAAATGATGGCAAACGGACAGCCTCGACCCGCGTTCTACGTCGCGGTCCTGATCGTGGTGCTCGGCCTCGTCGGCCTGGCGCTCTACCGCTACGGCGCGATTGGCCCGGGCGGATCGGGGCGCTTCTCGGACGATGAGTTGAAGCAGCTGCAGAAAGGCGCGGAAGCTCCCGACAGCTCCGGCATCACGACCGTCAAGGAATACAACTACGTCGCCGCGTCGCGCCTCCCCGAGGTCAAGGGGATCTCCAACTACACGCCGATGGCCGACCGCACCGTACGGTTCGGCATCAACGTGTGGGCGGGCTGGAGCCCGATCATCTACGCCAACAACGGCTTCAAGGCCGGCAAGGCGTGGAAGGCGCCGGGCGGCCGCGACTTCAAGGTCGAACTGGTGCTCATCGACGATCCGATCGCGATGCGCGACGCCTATGCCGCCGGCAACCTGCACGTCGGCTGGGGCACGCTCGACATGGTGCCGCTCTTCCTCGAGGGCCTGCGCAAGGACTCGAGGGTCATGCCGCGTATCTATCAGCAGGTCGACTGGTCCAACGGCGGCGACGGCATCGTCGTCCGCGACACGATCAAGACGATGGCGGATTTGCGCGGCAAGACGGTGGTGCTGGCGCAGAACTCGCCGTCGCACTTCTTCATCCTGAACGCGTTGATCAACGCCGGCGTACAGCCGGCGGAAGTCCAGTTCAAGTTCACGCAGGACGCGTTCCAGGCGGCCGCGGCGTTCAATGCGGACCGGAACCTCGCCGGCGCGGTGAGCTGGGCGCCCGACATCTACAACCTCGAGAAAGTGCGCGGCAACAAGCTGCTGGTCACCACCGCGACCGCGAACAAGCTCATTGCCGACGTCTGGTTCGCCCGCGCCGATTTTGCCAAGGACAATCCCGACATCGTCGAAGGCCTGGCGCGCGGCATCTTCGACGCGATGCAGGACCTCAAGGCGCAGGACGCGAAGCAGAAGGTTGCCAAGCTGATGGCGGCCGGCTATTCGATTCCCGAGAGCGACGCCCTCGGGATGCTCGGCGACGCGCACTCGACCAATTACGCCGAGAATCGCGACTTCTTCCTGAACCAGAACAATCCGACGAACTTCGAGCGCACCTGGAACACGGCCTACTTCCTTTACAAGAAGATCAACGCCGTGACCCAGCAGACCCCGTTCGATCAGGTGATGGACTTCTCCGTCATGCAGAAGCTCGGGTCGGAGCAGAAGTACGCGAGCCAGAAAAACGAGTACGACATCCAGTTCGCGCCCGCGAGCGCCGGCACCGTGCAGGGCGAAAAGGAAGAGATCCTCACGAAAACCGTCGTCATTCACTTCTTCCCGAATTCGTGGGACCTCACCAAGAAGGTGACGCGCTCGGCGGACGGGAAGGACGTCGAAGAGATGTACGACCCCAACGTCGGCTTCGTGGTCGAGGAGATCGGCAAGCTCGCCGGCCAGTACGGCGCGGCGCGCATCGTCATCGAGGGGCACACCGATGCGTCGATGAAGGCATCGGTGCCCAAGAGCCTCGTCCAGGAGCTGTCGCTCAATCGAGCGAACGCGGTGAAGGAGGCGATCCTGCGCAAGTTCCCGTCGCTGCAGCCGAACCAGTTCTCGACGTCGGGCCTCGGGTGGGATCGTCCCGCCGATCCGTCGGATCCGGAGAACAACGCGAAGAACCGTCGCGTGGAAGTGAAGGTGTACCCGGCGGAAGCGGCGCCGGCCTCAAAATAGATGGCCGGGCCGCCGTCGGTGTTCGCGCTGCGCGTCGCGCCGCCACGGATGACGCGACGGCTCGTCGGCCTCGGCGCCGTGGCGCTGGTCGTCCTGGCCTGGTGGCTCGCGACGAGCGGGCTGGGATCGGAAGACCGATGGATCTCGCCGGTCATCCTGCCCAGCCCGGGCGAGGTGGTCCGCAGCCTTCCGAGCCTGTGGACCGAGCGCGCGCTGCTGCAGAGCATTGCCGCGACGCTGCGCCGCGTGCTCGTCGGCTTCGGCCTGGCGGCGCTCGTCGGCGTGCCGCTCGGTATCGTCGCCGGCTCGTGGCGCGTCGTCGAATCCGCCGGCGCGCCGCTCGCGCTGTTCGGCCGCAACCTTCCGGTCGCCGCGCTGATTCCCCTGACCATCCTGTGGTTCGGCATCGACGAGACGCAGAAGGTGATGTTCATCTTCATCGCGTGCGTGCCGTTCGTGTACGGCGACACGGTCTCGGCGGTTGCGTCGGTGCCGGAGCGCTACATCGAGACCGCGCAGACGCTCGGCGCCTCGTCGTGGCAGATCGTGCGGAAGGTGCTGGTCGCGCTCGCGCTCCCTGGCATCTATACCAGCCTGCGGCACCTGTTCGGGCTGGCGTTCGGCTACATCATGCTCGCGGAACTGATCAACGCGCAGCACGGGCTCGGCTACCTGCTGATGGCGAGCCAGCGCCGCGGGATGTCCGAACACATCATCCTGATCCTGATCATCATCGGGCTGCTCGCCTACGGGATCGATCGCGCGCTGTTCTGGTTCGAGCGGGGGCTGTTTCCGCACCGGCCGGTGGAGGAGTGAGGTGAGCGAGGCCACCGCGCCGCCGGCGCCGGCGAACATCGTCGAGTTCAGGCAGGTCACCAAGCGGTTCGGGACGATGACGGTCATCCGCGACGTTACGTTCTGCGTCCCGGATCTGCCGCAGAAGGGGGAGTTCATCGCCATCCTGGGTCCATCGGGATGCGGGAAGTCAACCGTGCTGCGGCTGATTGCCGGGCTGCGCCCGCATCATCCGCCGACGGAAGGGACCGTGCTGATTGCCGGCGGGAACGTCGGGCCGCCCGGATCGGATCGCAGCATGGTGTTTCAGGACTACACGTCGTTCGACAACCGGACCGTCGAGGACAACGTCGCGTTCGGGCTGGAGTGCCGCGGCGTGTCCGCCAGGGAGCGCCGCGAGCGCGCGCGCGAGTGGATCGCCAAGGTCGGCCTCGACGTCGATCGCGACGCGCGGAAATATCCAGGCGAGCTGTCGGGCGGCATGCGCCAGCGGGTGGCGATCGCGCGGACGCTGATTCTCTCGCCGCGCATCATCCTGATGGACGAGCCGTTCGGTGCGCTCGATCCGACCACGCGCCTGCACATGCAGGAGCTGCTGGTGCAACTCTGGAAGGAAGCGCAGGCCACGGTGTTCTTCGTCACCCATTCGATCGAGGAGGCGGTGTACCTCGGCGACCGCGTGTACGTGTTTTCGTCGGCGCCAGGGACGATCCTGCGCGAGATGGCGGTGCCGCCGCCGGATCGTCCGCCGAAGGACATGCAGCGGGACCCCGCGTTCCTCGAGTACGTCTACGAGATTCGCGATCTGATGGACACGCTGATGTCGTCCACGCGGGCAGGCGATGACTAACGCGCCGATCGAGGAGGAACCGGCGCGCGCGCCGCAGGGCGCGCAGATGAAGGACTACCTCAAAGAGGCGTTTCTCTTCCGGTGGAACCTGCTGTTCTTCCTCGGCGGCACCGCCGCGGCGGCGCTGACGCCGCTCGCACCCGTGCTCCTTCCGCTCGTCGGCGCGGCGGAGCTCACCTATCTCGCCGGGCTCGTCTCGATCCCGCGGTTCCGTGCCGCGATCGATGCCAGGAAGCACAAGGCGTTGACGGATGCGGCGCCGGCTGGTTCGGCGCCCGCCGCGCCGCCCGTTTCACTCGTCTCGATGCTCGCGGGCCTGCCGTCGGAATCGCGGTCGCGATTCGAGCGGCTGCACGCGCGCTGCGTCGAGATGCGCGGCATCGCCGCCGGCGTGCGCGGCGCGACCGGCGACCAGCCCAGCGGCGCCGAGGAGATCCGGACGCCCGGTCTCGATCGTCTGCTCTGGCTGTTCCTGCGCCTCCTCCTGTCGAAGGCCGCGCTCGACCGGTTCCTGCGCGCCATCAACGAGCAGGAGCTCGCCTCGCGCCTCGACGACGTCCGCAAGTCGTTGACCGCGGCGCAGGCGGACGCGCAGAAGGACGAACGCGTGATCCGCTCGCTGCAGGACAGCGTGGCGATGGGAGAGCTCAGGCTCGACAACTTCGCGCGCGCCAGGAAGAATGCCGAGTTCGTCTCGATCGAGCTCGATCGCATCGAGGGCAAGATTCAGGCGCTCGCCGAGATGGCGGTGAACCGGCAGGATCCGGATTTCCTCA
>JABFWM010000476.1 GCA_013362195.1 Acidobacteriota bacterium | reverse complement strand
CGATGGCTTCGCCGCTGCGCGTCCGCCCGACGTAGCTGCCGCGCCCGGGCGTGCCGGCGGGGAAGTTCGCCGGCCGCAGCAATTTCGGCTGCCGCGGGATGTAGTCGAGCACTTCCTTCTTGTCCCAGACGTGATTGCCGGTCGTCATCGCGTCGACGCCGTAACTCAGGATCGTGTCGGCGATGTCGCCGGTGACGCCGAAGCCGGCGGCGGAGTTCTCGACGTTGGCGATGACGAAGTCGAGCGCCTCGCGTTCGATGAGCGCGGGAACGGCGCGGCGCGCGATCTCCCGCCCGGGCCTGCCGAAGATGTCGCCGATGAACAGGACGCGCATGGTCAATCGGGGCGCTGCCCCGAGCCCCGGCTCGCTCGCGCGGCGGCGGGGCCCCGCGTTCCGCTCCGCTCTCCCGTACGCGCGCTGCCGGCGCGGCCGCGATGCGGCCATGACGTAGGCGTGCTGGTGATCGGCCGCATCACGAGGTCAGTGGACCGGAATGCGGATTTCGCGGCCGCGGCGATCGTCGATGCGCGGAAGCGTCAGGCGCAGCTCGCCCGCGACCAGCGTGGCATTGGCGCGCCCCGCGTCGAAGGCGCCTTCGAGGCGCAGCACCCGCGCGAAGCGCCCGAACGCGCGCTCGGCGAGGTGGAACGCGGCCTCGCGGTGCTCGCAGGCCGACGGCGTCTTCTGGCCGGCAATCATCACCACGTTGCCCGCGCACACGATGTGAAGCGCGTCGGCGTGGACGCCGGGCACATCGGCCACGATCTCGATGCCGGTTTCGGTTTCGATGACATCCAGGGGCGGGCTGCACTCGGCAGCCGCCGGCGGACGATCGTCGCCAGGATCGTCCCAGATCGTGTCGAACAGCCGCTGCAGATCCGGCGGCAACTCCCGGCGTTCAAAGTAAATCCGCGCCACTCCCACGGATTCTAGCATCGGGCGGGCGGCAGGGCTGCGCCGCATCTACGGCAGGGCTACACGGAGACATGAGTCTTTGATGCGCATATTAGATGCTTGACAGACACTCATATAACGCCTATATTGCGGTTGTTGATGTTTCTGGACGTTCGAGGAGGTGCAGGATGACCCTGGTTCGCTGGGATCCGATTCGCGAGCTGGCGTCGATGGAAGTCGACCGGCTCAATCGCATGTTCACCGATTTCTACGGCGGTTCGTTCAGCCGCACCTGGGTGCCGGCCGTCGATGTGTTCGAGAACGCCGCGCACGAGTACGTCATCAAGGCGGAGCTGCCGGAGGTGAAGCGTGAGGACATCGCCATCACCTTCGACAACGGCGTGCTGACGCTCAGCGGCGAGCGCACGTCCGAGGTCGACACCACGCGCGACAACTACCACCGCATCGAACGGCAGCACGGCACGTTCACGCGGTCGTTCACGCTTCCCGCCTCGGTCGACCCGGCGCGCATCGAAGCGTCCTATAAGGATGGCGTGCTGACGGTCCGCGTGCCGAAGCGCGAGGAAGCCAGGCCGAAGCAGATCGAGATCAAGGAGTAACGGACCATGACGACGCAGTGGGACATGATGCGGGAGCTCGCGACGATGCAGGATCGCATCAACCGCATCTGGGGCAACGTGTACGACCGCGGGCGCGAGGACGTGTCCGGGGCCGGCGCCTGGCTCCCGGCGGTCGACATCTACGAGACGTCCGACAAGGAGATCGTGCTCAAGGCGGACCTGCCGGGACTGAAGCGTGAGGACATCGACCTCACGGTCGAGAACAACACGCTCACGATTCGTGGCGTGCGCCGGCGCGAGGACGGCGTCGCCGACGGCCAGTACCATCGCAACGAGCGCATCTACGGCGCGTGCTCGCGATCGTTCACGCTGCCGAACACCGTCGATCCGTCGCGGGTCAAGGCGGAGTATCGCGACGGCGTGCTCGCGGTGCGGCTCCCGTTGCGCGAGGAGGCGAAACCTCGGCAGATTGCCGTCGATGTAGACTAAAAGGATGGCCGACACCGACATTCAGGTCACGGACACGGCGGAGGACGCGACGTCCGAGCCGGCGCCGCCCATCACCAGCCGCTTCCTGTTCGTCGACGTCGCGGCGCAGCGCGCGAAGCAGTTGCGCCGCGGCGCGCTGCCGCGGATCGACCGGCAGCCCGCCGGCCCGCACAAACTCGAACGCGTCGCGATGGAGGAAGTGCGGCACGGCGCGATCGGCTACACGCTTCCGCCGGGCTACGCGGGCGCCGGCCGCGGAACTCCGTAGCGCGCGGCGCGTCCGACCCGTCACGCCATGCCGAACCTCGCCCGACGGCCGGTTCGGCATTTTCACGTTCGGGCGTCACTCGGAACTTCACCCAGCCCGGCCGCGTAATCGATCCATGCAGGAGGACGCATGGAAGTGGCGGTTGCAGGCGCGCTGGTCGTTGCGGCACTCGCGGGTCTCTTCGTCGTTCTCACGGTGATCAGGTTCGTCGTCCGCCTGATCCTGCTGCCGCTGCTGCTCATCAAGTGGATCCTGGGCACCATCGCGATGCTGATCGTCGGTCCGGTCCTGTTCCTCGTCGGAGTGGTGCTCGCGATCGTGATCGGGGCGGTGCTGTTCGTGCCGCTGCTGCCGTTGCTGATCGTCGGCGGCCTCGTGTGGCTGCTCGTCAAGCCAGCCCGTCGTCCGGCGGTGGCGTAAACACACACAGCCGTCCGACTTCCTCGAACCCCAGACTCGCCGCCAGCCCCAGCGATCCCGGATTGTCGTCGCGCGCGCCCCAGACCGGCCATCGTCCCGTCTGCCACATGTGGCGGGTCATGGTGCGCACGGCACGCGCGCCATGGCCCTGGCGCCGGTACGCGGGCAGCGTCTCGATCGAGATGTCCCACCAGGCCTCGGTCCGCATCACCGGATAGCAGAACGCGACGGGCTCGCCGTTGTGCCACGACGCCGCGATCGGCAGCGCTTCGCGCGGCGGCGGCACGTCGCGATCCGGCAGGCTGCCGGGCACGAAGCGCGCGGTCGTGCGGCCGCGCAGCGCCGCGATCAGTTCGCGCCGCAGCGGCGGCGGCACGTGCGCGAGTGACGGTGCGTCGGGGGCGTAGAAGACGCGCGCGTCGGGGTCCGGATCGTCGGCCCAGTCGGGACGCGCGCGGAGCGTGTGCAGCGTGGCGCCGAGGCGCGGCCATCCGGGCAGCGCCGAGCGGACGTACTCCGCGTCCACCGGCTGGCACAGGACGTTGGGATCGCCCTCGACGTCGTCGACGACCTGTCGAATCAGCACGCGCGGCGGACGGCCCACGACGGACACCAGCGCGGCGTCGGGCATGCAGACGACGAACCCGTCGGCGGCGCTTTCCGGCGCCTGGGCGCAGACGACGTCCGCGCGCCCGGAGAGCAGCATGCCCCTCGTATCGACGCGCCACGGATCGTCCGGGACGCGCTCGAGGGCCATCATCAGCCTCAGGCGAAAATCGGCGGCCGCTCCGTGGCCCATGATGTGCGTCGCTCCAGCGCATCGGCCGCGCGCAGCAGCGTCGACTCGTCGAAGGGCCGCGCCGTCAGCTGCAGGCCCGCGGGCAGACGCGCATCGGTCAGGCCGCAGGGGATCGAGATGGCGGGCAGCCCGGCGAGGTTCGCGCTCACCGTGAAGACGTCCGACAGGTACATCTGGATCGGATCCGACGCGCGCTCGCCGAGCCGGAACGCCGCCGTCGGGCTCGTCGGCACGGCGACCACGTCAACGCGCGTGAACGCCTCGTCGTAATCGCGGCGAATCAGCGTCCGCACCTGCTGCGCCTTGAGATAGTAGGCGTCGTAGTACCCGGCGCTCAGCACGTACGTGCCGATCATGATACGGCGCTTGACCTCGGCGCCGAAGCCGCGATCGCGCGTCCGGGCGTACATCTCCGTGACCGTCGCCGCCGGCGCCCGCCGTCCGTACCGCACGCCGTCGTAGCGCGCCAGGTTCGAGCTCGCTTCAGCGTTGCCAATCAGGTAATAGACGGCAATCGCCAGGTCCGCATGCGGCAGCGCGATGTCGGTCAGCTCGGCGCCGGCCGCGCGCAGCTCGTCGAGCGCGCGCTCGAAGGCACGCGTGATGTCCGGGTCCACGCCGTGGGTGAGCAGATGGCCAGGCACGCCGACGCGCAGCCCGCGAACGTCCCCGGTGAGCGCCGCCGCGTAATCCGCAACCGGCGTCTCGACCGTCGTCGAGTCGAGGGGATCGTGTCCGGCAATGACCGCCAGCACGTCGGCGGCGTCGCGCGCGGTGCGCGTGAACGGACCGATCTGATCGAACGACGACGCGAACGCGATCAGCCCGTAGCGCGACACGCGGCCATAGGTGGGCTTCAGTCCGAGGACGCCGCACAACGCGGCCGGCTGCCGGATCGATCCGCCGGTGTCTGATCCGAGCGCGATCGGTACCATGCCGCTCGCCACCGCTGCCGCCGAGCCGCCGCTCGATCCGCCGGGCGTTCGATCGGTCGCCCACGGATTCCGGGCGGGACCGAATGCGGAGTTCTCGGTCGACGATCCCATCGCGAACTCATCGCAGTTCGTCTTGCCGACAATCACCGCGCCGGCGCGCGTGAGCCGCTCGATCACCGTGGCGTCGTACGGCGGGATGTACCCTTCGAGAATCTTCGAGCAGGCCGTCGTCGGCACGCCCCTGGTGAGGATGTTGTCCTTGATCGCGACGGGCACGCCGGCGAGCGGCGCCTGTTTCGCCGACGGATCGGCATCGACCGCGCGGGCGCGCGCGGACGCGGCGTCGGCCATGACGTGCTGGAATGCATGCAGCTCGGGATCGAGCCGTGCGATGGCGTCGAGAGATGCGCGACACGCGTCGGCCGCCGAGAGGCGGCCGGCCGCGATGGCGGCGCGCAGCGCGTGCGCCTCGCGCTCCCTTGTCATGATCCGATTACCCGCGGTACGGTGAAGAGGCCGGCATCGCGGTCACCCTCCGGGGCCTGCCGGATGAGCAGGTCGCGATCGAGTGACGGCCGGTCGGCGTCTTCACGCCACGGCGCCGCGGCGAGCACGGCGACCTGAGCGGTAGGCGGAACGTTGGTCGTATCGGCGCGCTGGAGGTCCTCGAAATATGACAGGATCGCAGCCAGCTGCTCGACGAACAGCGTGGTTTCGTCCTCGGTGAGCTCCAGGCGTGCGAGCGCGGCAATGCGCGTCACATCCGCGCGCGTCAGGTTCGTGGGCATTGAGCGCATGGTAGCAGGGAACAGACCGCCGGCGGTCGCCGGAACGTGGTACCCCGCGATCCCCGGCGCGCTGACGCGCGAGGTCGACGGCTATCTCGCCGCGGTGGCGGACGTCCCGCGCGGCCGGCTCGACGCGATCGTCGCGCCGCACGCGGGCCTCATGTTCTCCGGGCCGGTCGGCGCGTACTCGTACAAAACCGCCGCGTCGTGTGGCCCGTTCGACGCCGCGATGCTCGTTGGCCCTTCACACTACGTCGCCTTCGACGGGGTGGCGCTGTACCCGACCGGCACGTTCGAGACGCCGCTGGGGCCGGCCCGCGTCGATGCGTCGCTCGCGGACGAAGTGCGCGCGGCATCGCCGCTCATCGTCGATCGGCCGCAGGCGCACGGACGCGAGCACTCGCTCGAGATGCAGTTGCCATTCATCAGGCGCCTGCTGCCGGACGTGCCGATCGTCCCGCTGCTCATGGGGTTCCAGACGCGCGAGACGATCGAGACGCTCGCGGAGGTGCTCGGGCGCGTCGCCGCCGATCGTCGCGAGCTGCTCGT
>JABFWM010000090.1 GCA_013362195.1 Acidobacteriota bacterium | reverse complement strand
GATGCTGACGCTCAAGCGGCCTGTCAGCTGACATCCGGCGACAACTCGAGCGCGTTGACGCCGCCACTACCAAGACGATTCCCTGAGCCGCGGCGCCGCATCCACGCCGCAGCCGGACGTGGCTCGTGATCCTGATTCGGCATCCGCCTAGCGGGCGACTTCGAAATCGATCGTTCCCGATCAGAACTTGTACTTCGCTGACAGCTGGACCATCCTCGCTGGTCGAGCGCCATTGGCATGTGCGAAGAATGGAGAAGTCTGCACGCCGATGAAGTTCCTGAAGTTGACGCGGTTGAACACGTTGAACGCGTCAACGCTGACCTGCAGGTTCGCGCCCTTGTCCGGACGCTTGCTCGACGGTCGCAGCGGGAATACCTTCGTGACCCGGACATCGACCTGCGCGAGTCCGGGACCCTGGCCGGTATTGCGCGTCACGCCGACGGGGCGGTCCTCAACAAGGCCATCGCCGTTGTTGTCGAAGCCGGTGGTGATATCGAAGGGGACGCCGCTTGCGAGCGCGGCCACCGCACCGAGCCTGAAGCCGCGTCCGACATCCCAGGTGCCGACCGCGTTCAACGAGTGGCGGCGGTCGTCGTCAGCACGGCCACGCTCCGCCGCGAGGTCCCCGCTGTCCGCCGGCGGCACGAACACCCCGCTCGAGTCGTCCGTGGTCTTCGACCACGTGTAATGCGCCGCGCCTTTGAATCGGCTGGTGACCTGGCCGTTCAGACTGATGCTGAGCGCGTCGCTGCGCATGCTGGCGGTCGATTCCACCTGGAGGACGTTGAGAAACGCGGGATCCGGTCGCGGGCCGAACGGAATGAAGGGAGCATTGAGATTTCGCGAGCGCAAGAGATGCCGCCCGCGGATTGCCTGGTACTCGACGGCGAGGCGCGTGCGGGCCCACAACTCCCGTTCGGCGGCGGCGCTGGCCTGAAGCAGCTCCGGGGCGCGAATGTCCGGCGCGAGCCGCACGATGTTTGGCGCGTCTACAACGATGTCCTCTGACGCAAAGGGATCCGGAAACCCGGGCGCGATCGTCACGAGCTCACGAAGCCGCTGCCCATCGAACAGCGAGGCGCGTACGAGAGCGGCGTCGGGCGCGTGGTCGTAAAACGCGCCCGCACCCACGCGCAGCACGGTCTTGTGAGCGCCCGGCGCCCAGGCCGCGGCGGCGCGCGGCGCGAGGCTGGCGCCGACGCCGGGGCGGGCCTGCCAGTCTCCGCGCAGTCCCGCCATGAAGCTCAGGACGGATCCCACGCGCACGTCATCCTGCACGAAGGCGAAGGCCTCGTGCGGCGAGAGATCGGCGCCGGGCGTGCCGCGAGTGATCCGGAACAGGATCGGCGTTCCGCGCGCGAAGCCATCGAGACCGGCGAATTCGAAGGTTCCCCCGAAATTCGAGCCCTCGATCGCGTGCACGCGCTTGAAGCGGCCCTGGCCGCCGAGTTGAAGCGTGTGTGCGCCCCGAAAGTAGGTCGCGACGTCCTGGACGTGCACGACGGTCTGGTCATTCACATGGAACGTCTGAGACGGGCCGCCGGTGAACGCGCCGTGCACGACGACCGCAGGTCGGTCTGCCGGCTGCCCACTGCGCTTGTGCTGCACCTCCGCCCCGGCGCGCACCTCATTGATGAACGGCGCCACGACACCGTGCGAGAGCAGCAGAAGCCGGTGCCGGTCGTCGTCGGTGCTGAACGCCTGTTCGGCCAGGTGCAAGCCGCCGACGCCTTGATTGACGGCCGTGTTACCGCTGAAATCATAGCGGCCCGTCAGCGTGTGACGATCGTTCGGATGCACATCCAGGCGCCCGTACCAGGCCGTGTGCCGCTGAGGAGCGCGGACGTTCTCGATCAGCGGTTCGATCGACGCCAGGGTGCGAGCATGCACGACCGCACTCTCATCGAGGTTCAACCGACTCCCGGTCAGGAACAACGCCGCATGATGCTCGGGGAGCGGACTCCCGAAGCTCCCTTCGACCAGCTGTTTCTCCTCATCGTGCTTGGTCCGCGCAAAGGGATTGCGAGCGTCCAGCGGGGCGTACCGCCCGATGAAGGCGACACTGCCATGCACCTTGCGAAGCGAACCGTGCTCGGTGGCAATCTCCACGCGCGCCTTTCCCGGACGCCGGAACTCGGCGGAGTAGGGATTGCGGTTGACGGTGATCCGCCGGATGGCCGAAGCGGACAGGTCGAGCACGTCGCCTTCGACGCCATCCACGACGATCGACGCCCCGTCGACCCCGCGTGACGAAGGGGCGAGCAACGACGAGATCAGCGGCACCACATCCTGGCCATCGACGGGAAGCTGGCCGAGAAAGTCGCGGTTGAAGGCGATCGCATCGGCATTCTGGCCGGCCTGGAGCGGCGATTCGCGGCGGTTGCCTGCCACCGTCACATCCTCCTCCAGGCCGACCTGCATCATGACCGTCAGGGGCTTGAGCGCGTCATTCCCGACGGTGACGGGATGATCCACGGCCTGGAACCCCGCCGCCGTGACATGCAGCAGATACTCGCCCGGCCGGACGTCCTCAACGGCAAAGCCGTCCGATCCATCGGCCTTCAGCTCTCGCGTCGCCCCGGTCGCGGTGTCGATGAACATGATGCGAGCGAGAGGAATGGCCGCACCTGTTTCATCGACGACCTTCCCGCGCACCACACCACCGCCCTGCGCGGTGACGACGGCCGCGCACACGCAGATCAGCGCGATCAGCACAGCGACGGAGCAGTCCCTCAGGGACGTCGATCGACAGGAGCGGGGATGACGTGGCCGCGGCGGCCGGTCGAGGCCGCTCGTCAGTCGAGTGGTCACATCAACTGCCGAAGCGCCGCGGTCACGTCGATGTAGGCAACGTTCCACACATCCTCGCCGCGCTTATCGTTGAACACACAATAGATGCCGCGGCCGTCGGCCGACCAGGAGGGGTGCTTGAAATACCGCCAGTCGTGCTCCGTCACGTTGACGCGTCGCTGTCCGTCGCGCGTCGTCACGTAGATGTCTTCGCGCATGCGCCGGTAGCGGCCGGCGTGCTGCGGATCGGCGCCAAAGGTTTGTGCGTGGTAGACGATGAACCGGCCATCCCGCGACACGAACGAATGCCGGCTGTCTTGAAGCTCGCCGCCGCCATCGGGGAGGAGCGGTCGGATCTGCCCCGTGCCGAGGGTCAGCGAAAAAATGCTCATCGCCGGCGTTCGTTTTGCCTCGCCTTTGAGCGAAATCTCAATCCCTCGACGATTCGAATGGAAGATGACGGCCGCGCCTTCGGCCAGGAACTGTGGATGCTTGTCTTCAAACGGTCCGGTGGTCAGCTGATGCATCGCACGGTTCGCCAGATCGACGGTGAACAGATGCGAACCCGCTTTCCCGCCGTCCCCGTAAAACAGGATCTGGCGTCCGTCGGGTGAAAAGGCCGGGGTCTTCAAGTCCATGTTCGGGTCTGCGATCAACGGCCGCTTGTTCTGGCCATCCGCATCCATCAGAAAGAGGCTCGAGCTGCCGTTGCGCACGGCGCGATAGGCGATGGTGCGGCCATCGGGCGAATACGTGGGCTCGTCCTCGACCTCTGGCGAGTCCGTCAGGCGGACCCGCTCGGTGCCGTCGACTCGCATCCGATACACATCCCAGTCGGATCCCTCCTTGAACGTGAAGACGGTCTTTCCGGCGGCCGACTGGCTGACGCCCGGTTTGTCGCAACGCTGGAACACGATGTAGCGCCCGTCGGGCGAGGCCTGAGGGAACTGGTTGGCGATACCGGGACCGTCGAAGGTCAAGGGCACGATCTGAACGCCCGCGGCGGACGGTGCGTCGGGCCGCCTGAACGCGAGCACGACCAGCGCGAGAAGGATCAACAGAACGAGCGACGCAACACCGTAACGGTGCAGCGACCCCGCTGCGTGTGCCATCAGCTTCCGCATGGATGTCTAGTACTCGACTTCACCGGTCGAGCTGATCAAGCCGACGCTGTCGACGCCTGGAACGGCCATCAGCTCGTGAACCAGGCCGTCGCGTCCGGTCTCGTCGATGCGTCTCACGTTGTAAACGAGCTCCGAGGCGTTGTTCGCGTTGTGCATGCTGAGCAGCATCACCATGCCGGCGTACTTGTCGAGCACGGCGGAATACTGCGGGCGGGATCCGTTGGTCGTCTGAACGACGAAGCGGAGGATGTAACCACGGCCGTGCGGGGATCCAAAGTTCGACTGACTCAGGACATACACGACGCCCACGAGCACCGCCGTGGCGGTGACCCCAATGAGAAAATTGCCGCTCCCGATGCAGAGCCCGATCGTGATGGCGAGGAAGATGTACGCCAGATCCATCGTGTCCTTGATCACGGTACGGAAGCGAATCAGCGACATCGCGCCGACAGCCCCGAACGCCCGTGCCACACTCCCGCCGATCGCCATGAACAGGACGCTCATGATGCAGGGCAGCAGCGCGAGCGCCAGGACGAAGGACGAGGAGTACTGAAGGCCTTTATGCGTCCGCCGGTAGGCGAAGCAGATCACCATCGCCAGCAGCAGCGACACGCCAATGACGGACGTCGTGAACATGACCGCCTGCAGTGGAGTGCCGGCGGTGGCGCTCGCCGATCCGCGTTGCAGGAACCTCAGAAGCTCGGACATCTCATCCACGGTGCTCTCCAAAACGAATGGGTTCGTCCTCGTGTGCGGGAAGAGTCGTCAGGCACGTCCACGTGCTTACGCGTCGGCGGCGGCGTTCTCAGGGCCGAGGTGCGCACGCACGAACGACGGAAGCCGCCAGCCGGCCGCAGGGGCCCGTCCGGGCGGAATATGCGCCTCGAATTCGGGGCTGGCAGACCACCGCGCGTCGATGCCCGAACAGTACTTGGACACGCCCACCCGCTGCAGCTGAAACTTCTGAATCACGGCGTGCAGCCAGGCGGGAACGCGCTCGACGAACTTGATCTCCATCACGGGCATCTCCAGGATCCGCCGCGTCGGACTGACCAGCGCGTACGGATCGGGCGTGGGGACCGCCCTGATGTTGAAATCAAACGTCAGGCGAAGTGGTTGCAGAGGATGGATGAACGGTTCGCGTTCGTAAACGATCAGCAGCGTGGGCTGCAGGGGGCAGCTCCAGAGCTGCGGCAGATGCGCTGAGAACGGCGACGGATCCTGCTCAATCAGCCGCTTGACGTTCACGGTCCGGTACTGCCGCAAGTGGTCCCGCAGCAGGGCGTCAGGGAGGACGACGCGGCCGGTCTTGATGCAGACGTCGTTCCGCTTGCCTTTGATTTCGAGAAACCAGTCCGACGCTGGCATCCCCGCCGTTTCATACCTGCGCAATCGCAGCCGCGTGCGATAGGCATGCCCATCGAGTCTCGCGTGATAGGTATCGAGGTGCGGCGTGTCGAAGTACAGGCTGCGCACGACGTAGCGACCGTCGCCGGCCCTGGCGAGATGAGGGTCGCGTTCCAGGAACTGCCGCACCTCGTTTCGGATGGCTGGATACGCCATCGCCGGCACGACGAATTTCAACTCGGTCCGCTTGGTGTGCTGGCTCGCGCGCGCTGGCGCGTCTGCCGGGGAATCCTGCCCGGACGCTGGCGCTCCTGCGCTGGTCGGACTTCCACCGCATTCCGCGTCGGAGCTCACCGACAGTTCATGACGCTGGTTGAACCGCCTGGCCGGCAACTCGTTCGGCACGAAAGATCTCCCGAGTACGAAGGGCGACGGGGACGGATGGTGTGACGTTGGTGTAACGCGGGCTGCAAG
>JABFWM010000223.1 GCA_013362195.1 Acidobacteriota bacterium | reverse complement strand
TGTCGAGCGTCTGCGAAAAATCGCCGGCGCGCTCGAGCGCGGTCGGCACCGTCCAGCGGCGGAGCGGACCCGGACGCTCCGTCAGCGGCGCCTCGAGCGAGTAGAAGAAGAACGTTTTCTTGTCCTGACGGTTCAGCCACGGCAGCGGTCCGCCCAGGTTGAAGCCGTAGGTGTTGAAGCGGTAGCGCGGCTTGTCGCGGCCGGCGAGCACGTTGAAAAAGTTGTTCGCGTTGAACCGCTCGTGGCGGCCGTAGTAATAGAGGTTGCCGGCATACTGCGCGCCGCCGCTCTTGCTGACGATCTGCACCTGCGCGCCGCCGGTGCGGCCGTACTCGGCGCGATAGGTGTTCAGCAGCACCTTGATCTCGGCGACCGCGTCCAGGTTGATCTGCTGCGCCATGCGGTTGGCCTGCCCGATCTCGTTGCCGAGCACGCCGTCCACCATGATCGTGTTCCAGTCGCGGCGCTGGCCGCCGACGTTCGGCACCAGCGTCCCGAAACTCTCGCCGAGCGACTCCACCGTGTCTTCGTAGCGCACGCCCGGCAGCAATCGCATCAGCGAGGTGACGTCGCGGCCCTTGACCTGGATCTGCTCGATCTGCTTCGCGGTGATGAGGCCGCTGTGCTGCGTCTCCTCGGTGTTGACGTGCGTGCCGACGGCCTCGACCACGACGGTCTCGCCCAGCGCGCCGAGCGGCAGCGTCAGCGTGCCGATCGAGAGGCGCTCGGCCGCCGTCAGCACGTTGTGCGTCCGTTCGACGGTGCGAAAGCCCGGCATGCCGACGCGCACGGTGTAGCCGCCCGGCGCGAGGTTGCTGACCTGGAAGGTGCCGGCGGCGCTGCTGGTGACGACGCGGGCGTCATTGGTCTGCTCGTTGACGACCGTCACCGTGGCGCCGGGGACGACCTGCCCCTGCTCGTCAGCGACGATGCCGGCAATGGTGCCGGTCACGCTCTGCGCCGCGGCGCGGGCGGGACCCGCCGCACCGAACACACCGAGGATGGCCAGGAGCCCCAGGACGGACCGGCGATGCCACATGACGCCTCCCTTACGAGGGGAGGTGATAACAAACTTTAACGTTAAAGTAAACCTACTTTAACGCTACAGTCAGACGGCCTCGCGCGAGGCGCCACTGATGTGCCGGTTCCGGGTACGCCGCCGCCGTCCGCGCGGCCGCCGGCGACGGCAAAGCGGCTCCCTTCGTCGCCGCCGCGAACGTGGCGCCGCGATTTCCCCGTGCCCGGCCGGCGCGATCGAATAGAGTTCCCCGGTGCCGCCCGCCACGACCGGCGCTGCGGGCCGATCGCGCTCGCGGGGTGCCATGGCCATCGCGTCACCTGCTGATCATCGCCTCGTCATCGCACGCGTGAGGCGGCGGCTCGTCCCCTTTGCCTTCATCTGCTACGTCGTCGCGTACATCGACCGCGTGAACATCGGATTCGCGGCCACGGCGCTGCAGCGCGATCTGCATCTGGGCGACGCGGCCTACGGCTACGGCGCGGGGCTGTTCTTCCTCGGCTACTGCCTCTTCGAGGTCCCGAGCAACCTGCTGCTCGAGCGCGTCGGCGCGCGGCGATGGATCGCGCGCATCATGATCGCCTGGGGCCTCGTCTCGATGGCGACGATCGCCATCAGCGGCACGAGCTCGTTCTACGCCGCCCGGATCCTGCTCGGGCTCGCCGAGGCCGGGTTCTTCCCGGGCATGGTGCTGTACCTCACCTACTGGATCCCCGAGGCCGAGCGTGCCCGCACGAACGCGCTCTTCATGATGGCCGCGCCGATTGCGATCGCGATCGGCGCACCGGTGTCGCAGGCGATCATGACGCTGGACGGCGCCCTCGGCCTGACGGGTTGGCAGTGGCTGTTCCTGGTCGAAGGCGTTCCCGCCGTCGTGCTCGGTATGATGGCGGTGCGCGTGCTGACCGATCGTCCGGAGGATGCGACGTGGCTTCCGCCTGCCGATCGCGCCTGGCTCGTCGACACGATGCGTGAGGAGCGCGCGCGCCGGGGCGCCGGCGGGCATGGCTCGCTCCCGGCGAGCCTCCGCAGCGGCACCTTCTGGCGCCTGACGATGGTCTATTTCCTGAACACCGTCGTCACCTACGGCGTGTTCCTCTGGCTGCCGAAGATCATGCAGGACGCATCGAAGGCGGGCGGCTTCACCGTCAGCCTGCTGACCGCGCTGCCCTTCGTGGTCGCGCTCGCGGCAATGGTCGTCATCGGCCGCCACTCGGATCGCACCGGCGAGCGGCGCTGGCACGTCGCCGGCTGCGCGGCGATGGCGGCGGCCGGGCTGATCCTCGCCGCGGCGTTCCATGACAACGTGCTGCTGCTCGTCCTGAGCTTCACGCTGTCGCAATCCGGGCAGCGGTCGGTGATGAGCGTCTTCTGGGCGATTCCCCAGCGTCTGCTCGGCGGCACCGCGGCCGCCGCGGGGATCGCGTTCATCAACGCGATAGGCAATCTGGGCGGGTGGGTCGGACCATCCGTCATGGGGCTGCTGCGCCAGTCCACCGGCAGCTACTCGTTCGGCCTGCTCGTGCTCTCGGGTTCGCTGGTAGCGGAGGCGTTGCTCGTGCTCACGCTGAAGCTGCCGGAGCCGCAGGCGAGGGAGCCGCGACTCGAGCCAGATTCACCGCCACGGCCGACGGCTCGTCACGAAGCCCACGACGGCACGACGATCACGAAGGTCAAGACGTAACGCGAGGTGCGGTCGAACCAGCCTACAAGCTGGTCACCCAGTTCCAGGTCGACTCCCGCACGGGAATGCCCTCCGCGAGATTGCGACGGCGGGTTTCGAGCGTGCGCTCGCCCGGATACCGCACTGCTCCGTCACCGGGCGGCGTGGCGTGCAGGTGATCGACGATCGCGTCGGCGATGTGTTGGGGGCCGCCGAGAGGCGCGGGATCGATCGCGATGAACACCTGCGACAGGGACGACTCGCGTTCGGGCTCGGTCGGGATCTCGTGCGTCGCGCGGCCGCCGGCAAGTGTGGCCGCGGCGGCGTCGAGGAGCACCGCGAGGCCCGATCCTTTCCAGAAGCCAATCGGCAGCAGGCGGCGCGTCGCATCGATCGCGGCGGGATCGGTGGAGAGGTGTCCGTCGCCGTCGTACCCTCCCGCCACCGGCAGCCGCTCGCCGCGTGCCGCGTACGACTGGAGGGCGCCGACCGAGAACTGCGACATCGCGATGTCGAGGACGATGTGCCCGGCGGCGCGCGGCACGGCAACGATCAGCGGATTGTTGCCGATGCGCGGCTCGGCCGCCCCCCACGGCGGCACGTTGGCGAGCGTGTTGGTCCAGCACAGGCCGATCACCCCCGCGTCGGCCGCCTGCCACCCGTAGGTGCCGCCGCGCATCCAGTGGTTCGTGTTGGCCAGCGCCACGCAGCCGATGCCGTTCGCCTGGGCCAGCGCGATCGCCCGCGCCATCGAGGCGTGCGCGTTCAGGTTGCCGGGGCCGCCGCAGCCGTCCCACCGCTCGAGCGCGCCGTGCGCCGCGACGCGGCGGGGACGCGCCTGCACGTCGACGACGCCGTTCTCGATCGTACGGATGAACCGGCGGAAGCGCTCGACCCCGTGTGTATACACGCCGTCGCGGTCGGTGTCGGCGAACAGCTCCGCGCAGCGCTGCGCGCGCGGTGGATCGAACCCGCGGCGGTTCAGGACGTCCGTGAGCACGGCGGCCATCTCGGCGTAAGAGACACGCATCGAGCGCCGATCATATCCGGCGCGTGCGCTATCATGGCGCGCCATGATGCACGCCGACCGACGACGAACGCCGGCCGATCTGATGCCGAAGATCACGCGGCTGTTCGACCTGTCCGCGGCAAAGATCCGCTCGATCGAACAGACGTGGCGCCCCGAGGACGGCGCGCCCGTGTTCACGGTGCAGGGCCGCTATCAGACGCGCGGCTGGACCGAATGGACGCAAGGGTTCCAGTTCGGATCTGCGCTGCTCCAGTTCGACGCCAGCGGCGACCGCGAATTCCTCGACCTGGGACGCTCGCGCACGCTCGAGCGCATGTCGGGCCATCTCACCCACATGGGCGGGCACGATCACGGGTTCAACAACGTCAGCACCTACGGCAATCTGTGGCGGCTCGCGGTCGAAGAGCGGTTCGACGCGAGCGAATGGGAGGTGCGCCTCTACGAGATGGCGCTCAAGGTGTCGGGTGCGGTGCAGGCGCACCGCTGGACGGTGCTTCCGGACGGCGGGTTCATTCACTCGTTCAACGGCCCGCATTCGCTCTTCGTCGACACGATCCGATCGCTGCGCGCACTGGCGCTGGCCTTCATCCTCGGCCAGACGCTGCGCGAGGAGCAGGACGCCGGCGTCAACCTGCTGGTGCGCCTGGCGCAGCACGCGCACGCCACCGCGCGCTACAACGTCTATTACGGCAACGGGCGCGATCGCTACGACGTACGCGGCCGCACCGCGCACGAAAGCATGTTCAACGTCGAGAGCGGCACCTACCGCGGACCGAGCACGCAGCAGGGCTACTCCCCGTTCACCACCTGGACGCGCGGCCTCGCATGGGCGGTGCTCGGCTTCGCCGAGCAGCTCGAGTTCCTGGACATCGTCCCTGATTCCGCGCTGCACGGCTGCGGCGGGCGCGAGTTCGTGGAAGCGATGCTGCTCGAAGCGGCGCATGCGACGTGCGCCTACTACCTCGACGCGGCATCTGCCGCTGACGGCATTCCCTACTGGGATACGGGGGCGCCGGGCCTCGCCTCGCTGCCCGAGTGGCGCGAGCGCCCCGCGGATCCGTTCAACGATCGCGAGCCGGTGGACAGCTCCGCGGCGGTGATTGCCGCGCAGGGCCTGCTGCGCCTCGCGCATTTCCTGTCGCGCCGCGGCGAGGACACCAGCCGCTACGAACAGGCCGGCCTGCTCATCCTCGACACCTTGTTCGACGAGACCGGCCCGTATCTCAGCATCGACCCGCTGCACCAGGGGCTGCTGCTCCACTCGGTCTACCACTGGCCGAACGGGTGGGACTACGTACCGCCGGGCGCATCCACGCCGCGCGGCGAGTCGAGCCAGTGGGGCGACTACCACGCGCGCGAAGCGGCGCTCTACGTCAAGCGGCTGGCGGAGCACGCGCCCTATCTCACGTTCTTTGCCGCCGAGGAGCTCGAACCGGTCAACGAGGACGGATCGTGACCGGGGGATCGCGCGGTGTCGCACTGGTCACCGGCGGCACGCGTGGCATCGGCCTCGGCATCGCGCGCGCGCTCGCGCGGGACGGCTGGGATCTTGCCGTGTGCGGCGTTCGCGCCGAGGCCGACGTCGCGACGGTGATCGCGTCGCTGCGCGAGGCCGGCGGCGCCGTTCACTACCATCGCTGTGACGTGGCGGACCCAGGCGATCGCGCACGTCTCCTCGAGGAGGTGCAGGCGCGGGGCGGTGTGAACGCGCTCGTGAACAACGCCGGCCGCGCGCCGAGCGTTCGTGCCGACATTCTCGACGCATCCGAAGACAGCTTCGACGCGCTCATCTCGACCAACCTGCGCGGCCCGTATTTCCTGACCCAGGCGATCGCCCGCGCGCAGCGCGCGCGGCGGCACGACGATCCGGCGTTTCGCGCGTCGATCGTGTTCATCACGTCGGTGTCCGCCGACATGGCGTCGACGAACCGCGGCGATTACTGCGTCAGCAAGGCCGGGCTCGCGATGACGGTGAAGCTGTTCGCGTCGCGTCTCGCGCCCGACGGCATTCCGGTCTATGAAGTCCGACCGGGGATCATC
>JABFWM010000688.1 GCA_013362195.1 Acidobacteriota bacterium | reverse complement strand
CTGCGCGCAAATCAGATTGATCGTGCTCCTCATGTTGCCGCCGGCCTGGCCCGACTGGATGCGGCGCATCCACGCGTCGTACGTCGTATTGAAGTGTCCGAGTCCCGGCGGCAGCTCGCGCGTCGCTTTCGTCCCGAGTGCGTGACACGACAGACAGCCGCCCGACTTGATCAGCCGCACGTATTCCGCCTGACTCTTCAGGTTCGGCGAGATGCCGTTGCCGTCCGGTCCGGTGCCCGGGAACTCGCCGGGCGGCGGAACGTTGATCAGCGAGAACCAGTAGCCGGCGGGGTAGTACTGCGCGGCCGCCCGCGCGTCCGGCGCAGGCACGGCGGTGAGGTTCACCGTCTTGCCGGGCGTGGCGCGCACCCGGGCGGAGTCGGTCAGGCCGTAGCCGCGCACCCACACCTCGTAGTGCGCGTTGGGCAGGTCGGGCACGAGATAGCGTCCGCGATCGTCGGTCACGACGATGCGGACGAACCGGGTCGGCAGGTCCGTGGTTTCGGCGATCACCCAGACGCCCGCTTCGGGGCCCTTCGGCCCGGTCACGACACCGCCGATGTCGTCCGGATCGACGGCGACCGCGGCGCCCGTCTGCTGGCGGGCGCTGGTGTCCACGCTGACGGCGGTGGTGGCGATCGCCACCGCGATCGCCGCCGCGAGACTCAATCGTGTGCTCTTCATCGCGCGTCCTCGCTACTTGGCTTTCCGGAGCATGCCTGGAGAGTTCCACTTGATGACGTGGTAGATCGCAGGCACGCTGCCGACGTTGCGGATGCTGTGCAGCTGGTTCGAGGCCTGGAAGATCACCGAGCCCGTACCGACCACCCGCGTCGTGCCGTTGACCAGGGATTCGACGGTGCCTTCCCTGATGATGATGATCTCTTCGTCGGGATGGCGGTGCGGCGGATGCGGCGTCTCACCAGGATTGAGGGTGGTGATGTGGCATTCGAGCTCGTCGAGGGTGGCGGTCGGCGCCTGACAGACCTTGCGGCTCTCGCCGACTTTCGTCTTCTGCACACCGAGCGTCTTCCAATCGAAGACCGACGATCCCATGACACCGTCGGCCGACGTCCGGGCATTCGCACCCGTCGTTGGCGGCACGGCCCCAGCATCCGTGGACTGCGGCGTCCGCGCCGCGCGCGCTCCGAGCGACGCCATGATGGTGACGAGGAGCGATCGGCGACTCAACATACAGGACTCCCCCGCGCCGGCCGCGGCGCGCTGTGTCCGGCGGATAATACACGCTCTCGATGGTTCACGCGGACCGGATCGCCCTCGCCACGCCTGACGGGCACTTCACCTACAGTGCACTCGAACAGGCGATCGCACGCGTCCGCTCCGGACTGACCCGCGATCGCGACGATCTCGGCGAGGCGCGCGTCGCCTTTCTGGTTGCGCCCGGGTTCGATCACATCGCGGTGCAGCGCGGCATCTGGCGCGCCGGCGGCGTTGCCGTCCCGCTTGCCCTCTCCCATCCGGCGGCGGAACTCGACTACGTGATCCGCGACGCGGACGCGTCGGTCGTGATTGCCGAACCGGCGCGCGCCGATCTCGTCGCACCGCTCGCGCGGGCGATCGGCGCGCGGTGGCTGCGTACGACCGACGTGCTGTCGGACCGCCCTGCGATGACGCCAACCGGGTCATCGCCGATTGCGCGCGATCGCCGCGCGCTCATCCTCTACACCAGCGGCACGACCGGCAGACCGAAAGGGGTCGTGACGACGCACGCCAACATCGACGCGCAGATCGAATCGCTGCTGACCGCGTGGGAGTGGACCGCGGCCGACCGCACGCTGCTCGTCCTGCCCCTGCATCACGTCCACGGGATCGTCAACGTCGTCGGGTGCGCGCTGGCGGCCGGCGCGGCGTGCGAGATCCTGCCGCACGTCGACGTCGAGCGGACGTGGGAGCGCCTCGCGTCCGGCGGGATCAGCGTCTTCACCGCGGTGCCGACCATCTATCACCGCCTGATCGCGTCATGGGAGGCGGCGTCTCCAGCGCTGCAGCGCACGCGCTCCGCGGGATGCCGGACGATGCGCCTGATGATGTCCGGATCCGCGGCGCTGCCGGCTGGCACGCTGGAGCGCTGGCGCGACATCACCGGACACACGCTCCTCGAACGCTACGGCATGACCGAGATCGGCATGGCCCTGTCGAACCCGCTGCACGGCGCGCGGCGCCCGGGACGCGTCGGACGGCCGCTCCCCGGAGTCGAGGTGCGGATCGTCGATGAGGAAGGAGCGGCGGCGCTTGAGGGCGCGCCAGGAGAGCTCGAGGTCCGGGGCCCGGGCGTGTTCCTCGAGTACTGGCGCCGTGAGGAAGAGACGCGGCGCGCGTTTCGCGACGGCTGGTTCCGCACCGGCGATGTGGCGGTCGTCGAGGAAGGCGCGTATCGGCTGCTCGGACGCACGAGCGTCGACATCATCAAGACCGGCGGCTTCAAGGTCTCCGCCCTCGAGATCGAGGACGTCGTGCGGGAGCACCCGGCCGTGTCGGACTGCGCCATCATCGGCGTCGCCGATGCGGAGTGGGGCGAGCGCGTGACCGCCGTCGTGGAGCTGCGCGCGGGCGCGGATCTCTCCCTCGCCGACCTGCAGGCGTGGGCGAAGGCGCGGCTCGCGCCTTATAAGGCGCCGCGCGATTTGCGCTGCGTGCCGTCGTTGCCGCGCAATGCGATGGGCAAGGTGATCAAGCCCGATCTGGCCAGGCTGCTGGCGCGATGAATGCCGAGCGCGCTCGTCCCGGCCGTCGCGTTGTCGATGGCGGCGGGCCTGAACGTCGGCCTTGTCGCGATTGTCTTCGCGCGGCCGATCGGCGCGCTGCTCTGCCGATGCTGGCCGCCGCGCAGGCAAGGACGTGACGTTGTCGTCGTCGGTCAGCCAGCGGACACCGGCGACACGTCGAGGGCTACCGGCGCGGACGGCCCGTCGTGATCACGATGTCGCGATGCGGATCGAGATCCGACCGATCCACTTTCGTCTCCGGCGGCTGCTTGGCGACGGTCTCGCCTTCGAGGAGGGTGACCTCGATGCGGTAGGTGCCTTCCGGTACTTTAATCGTGTAGCCGCCGTTGACGCCGGTCGTCGCCTCGAAGCGCTGGCCGGACGCCGTGTTGATCACCGCCACCTTTCGTGCTGCCACCGGCGCGTTGCCGTCGGTCGTGACGATCCCCGCAATCGTGCCACCGGTGTCGGGCGGCTTGGGACCGGTGTCGATGACCGGACCGGGGCGACACGCGATCAGCGCCACGAACGCGAGTGCGAGCGGAATGTGCAGCCTCGTCATGCGCGTAAGGGTAGCAGAACGCGAGGGGCGAGGGGCGAGGGGCGACGGGCGAAGAGTGCGGCGCCGGTCACGAGGGCAGCCGCTTCAGCACCGCCCTGGTCTTCCGGAACCACGGGCGTTCCTGCCGGCGAATGTAATCGGGCATCGTCGCCTTCTTGCGCAGGATCCGCTCGCCCCACTCCCGTGCCTCGCCGTAGCGTCCCTGCGCGGCGAGGAAGGACGCGTAGTGGTATTGCGTCTCCGAGAGCGTCGACGTCTGCGTGACCTCCGCGAACAGCGCGTCGGCCTGGTCGACGTGTCCGAGCGTGGCGTAGGCGTGGGCCAGGAGTCCCGCCGCCCGCTGATAGTCGTAGCGCCGATCCTTCGCGACCACGATCTCGAGGTCGGCCGCCGCCGCCTTGACGTCGTTCAGCGCGAGTGCGGCCAGCGCGCGTCGGTAGCGCGGATCGATGGCATCGGCGGTCGCGATCACGCGGTCGAAGGCCTCGCGGGCACGGGCGAACTGCCCGTCGTCGAGGTACAAATCCCCGAGCTCCTCGTAGTTGCCACTCGACGGATTGTCGATGACCATCGCCTCGAGCGCCTTGATGCGTTTGCGGCGGGGAAACACCTGGAACGCCGGCCCGAGCAGCCGCGCGTCGGGCGCGATCTCGACCAGGATGTACACGAGCGCGCCGACACCGCCGCCCACCAGGATGATCCAGAGCCAGTAGGTATCGGGACGGCGCCGGACGAAGTGCAGGATGGCAAGCGCCTGCAGCACGATGCCGTACGGATAGATGAGTCCGAACATGCCGCGCGCGGACTATAGCAAATGCGCGTTCGGGCTGCGTTCACCGCCACCGCCGACGGCGCATCACCCAGGTCGCGACGGTTCACCAGGTCCACGGAGCAGGACTGCGGACGGTCGTTCAGGAGCGCGCCGATATATTGTGAGGAGCATGGACTACCGGTCGATCTACGCCTACGCCTGGGACCTCGCCGACGAGGGCGTCGCGGAGGTCGTCGAACGCGTGCGATCGCTCGGACTGAACGCCGTGACGATCGCCGGCAGTTATCACGCCGGCAAGTTCCTGCGTCCGCACGCATCGTCGGGCCGCGTCTACTTTCCCGAAGACGGCGCCGTCTACTTCAACGCGGAGCGGACGCGCTACGGCGCGATCGTGCCGGTGGTGAGCCGCATCGCGCGCGAGCGTGACGTGCTGCGGGAGTTGACGGAGGAGACGCGCATGGCCACGCACGTCTGGCTCGTGCTGCTTCACAATACGCGCCTCGGTGAGCTCCACCCCGACGCCACGGTGCGCAACGCGTTCGGCGATCGTTACGTCTACAGCCTCTGCCCCTCGTCGCCCGACGCGCGCGAGTATGCGATCGCGCTCTGCCGCGACGTGACCGACAACTACCCGGTCGCGGGCCTCACGCTCGAGACGCCGGGCTTCCTGCCCTACGCGCACGGCTTTCATCACGAGTTCGCGATGCTCAAGCCAAGCCGCTGGCTCGACGCGCGGCTCGGACTGTGCTTCTGCGACCACTGCCTGGGCGGTGCGGCCGCCGCGGGTCTCGATGCCCGCGCGCTTCGGACGCGCATCCGCGAGGAGATCGACGCGATCCTCGACCGGCTCGACGACGTGCCGGACGACATGGGTGACGCGTGGTGGACGAGCGACCTCGCCGGCGACGAGCTGTTGCGCCGTTTTCTGGCGTGGCGATGCGAGGTCGTCACCACGCTGGTCCGGGAGATTCGTCAGGCGGTGCGGCGCGACGCGTCGGTCGCGGTCATCCCTTCCGTCGCGCGGCCGACGAGCGGTGCATGGTACGAAGGAAGCGACCTGCACGCCCTCGCGGAGGCCGCCGGGATCGTCGAGGCCGCGTTCTACGAGCCCACGGTGCCGCGGCTGCGCGCCGACGTGCACGATACACAGCGCCGCCTGCGCGGCGCCGGCTCGCTGCGGGGCATCATCCGGCCCGGCTTTCCGGATTTGCAGAGTCGCGACGATGTCATGGCCGCGGTCGCGGCGCTGCGCCGCGCCGGCGCGTCGGGCGTGGCGTTCTACAACTACGGCCACCTCCGGCGCGGCAACCTCGCCTGGATTGGCGACGCGATGCGCGCGTGCGCGGACTGACGCGGAGAGGCACCGTGGAATTCGAGCACAAAGTCGTCGCAATCACGGGCGCCGCCGGCGGCATCGGCCGCGAGCTGTGCGCGTTCTTCGGGGGACACGGCGCCGCCGTCGCGGCGCTAGACAAGAGCGACGGGGTGCTCGCGCTCGCGGACCGGCTGCGTCAACAGCGGATCCGCATCGAACCCGCCATCGTCGACATCAGCGATGCCGCGGCGGTCGGCGCCGCGTTCGCGGCGGCGGCTGCCGCGCTCGGGCCGGTCGACATCCTGATCAACACCGCCGGCGTCACCCGCCACCCGACGCTGGAGCACACGACGCCGGCAGGATTCCGGGAAGACGT